>NZ_JACARN010000035.1:0-63805 GCF_013386605.1 Pseudomonas sp. IPO3749
CCGTAAGGGCGGAACCATAAGCCGCCATCACCCAAACAACGGATATGCCCTCAAAAACCCAGGCTCAACCCCGCCCATTCCCAATCTGCCAAACAAACGGCGGCTCCACCCCATTAACCACCCAATCCCCCACAATCCGCGCCTTATAAATCACCGGATTATGCGACGACACCGTCCGCGCATTCCGCCAATGCCGATCCAGCGCCTTCCCCTGCCGCACATCCGACGCCCCCAGCGCATTAAACAACTCACTGGTCGCCCGCTGAATCAACCCCGACACCACCACCTGCGCCGTAGCCGACTCAATCTCTGCCGCCACATTGGCTAAACGCTCAGCAGCCTCATCCCCCCCAAATCGCGCCACATACGCCCGTTGCGCCGGCAGCGTCGCCCTCAACGCACTCGCCTCAGCGGCATACACCAGCGCCGCCACTTCCCCCACCACCTGGAGAACCTGCGCATCCTGGCTCACATGCGCCGCATTACCATGACTGTAGATACGCTTACGGCTGCGTACCTGATGCGCCACATCGCGCAAGGCCGCACGCCCAATCCCCGCCAAACTGGCGAGCAACACCAACTGATAGAACGCCGTCTGGTATTTAAACCGGCTGGCAAAGTCGATGACGTTTTCCGCATCCACCACCGCGTCGGTAAAGCGCGACGTGCCGCTGCCGGTAGTGCGCTGGCCAAAGCCGTCCCAGTCATCGCTGTGCACCACCCCAGGCTGACGGGCGCGGGTGGCGGCAATCACATCGCCACCGGTGTCGCTGCGCTGGGCATACACGTCGATCCAGTCGGCGAAGATGCTGCCAGTGCTGTAAAACTTCTCTCCGTTGAGCTTCCAGCGGTCGCCGTCAGGGCTGACCTGGGTGACCACATCGCCGATCGCCACGTTGCCAATCTCGGTCCAGGCGCAGCCGACGATATCGCCGTCCACGAACCGCTTGAACCACAGATCCCGGCCAGCGCTGGGCGGCGCGTTCAGGCGGTCTTCGGCAAATGCGAAGTGCCCGCGCAGGGCCTGGGGCACGTTGGAGTCGGCTTCGGCCAGTTCGATCAGCAGTTCGAACAACTGCGGCAGGGAAGCACCGCCGCCGCCATATTCCACCGGCACGCGCACCGCGCCAAAACCGGCTTCCTTGAGCCACTGGATCGGTTCATGGGGCAGGATGCGGGACTGTTCGCGCTCTACGGCACCGTCGGCGATGCGTAGGAAAATCGGACGGAAGCGCGCGGCCAGCGTTGGATAGTCGACGCCAGTGGACAGTGGGTTGATGACGTGTTGTTCGGTCATGGGCAAGGTTCCTGGGCAGTGATCAATCCAAGGGGGATTGCACACTCCGTGCCGGGTATCTGCGCCCGTATTCATGGGCTAAAGCGTTCAGCCACTGTTGCCCTGGCAACAGCTGATCGACAAACCCGCACACTCTGCGACATCAATGCCGGCACGCAGTATTGTGTGCAACGCCCCTGGCCTGGGCGTTTCCCCGGTCTGGCACGCTTGCTGCTCAAGCCCTCGTTACATCCCTTTTGTGCGAGGTAACGCGAGATGAGCCAGCAAGCCGTGAAATTTGCCTACTGGGTGCCCAACGTCAGCGGTGGGTTGGTGGTCAGCAAGATCGAACAACGCACCCACTGGGGCATCGACTACAACCGCAAACTGGCGCAACTGGCGCAACTGGCGGAAGCGGCCGGCTTTGAATACGGCCTCACCCAGATCCGTTTTACTGCCGGCTACGGTGCCGAAAACCAGCATGAGTCCGTGGCATTCAGCCATGCGCTGCTGGCCGCGACCACCACGCTCAAGGTGATCGCCGCGATCCTGCCGGGCCCCTGGCAACCAGCGTTGGCGGCCAAGCAACTGGCGACGATCGACCAACTCACCAACGGCCGTATCGCCGTGAATATCGTCAGCGGTTGGTTTAAGGGCGAGTTCCAGGCCATCGGCGAACACTGGCTGGAGCACGATGAACGTTATCGCCGTTCCGAAGAGTTTATCCGGGCCCTCAAAGGCATCTGGACCCAGGACGATTTCACCTTCAAGGGCGACTTTTACCGCTTCAACAACTACACCCTCAAGCCCAAGCCATTGGGCCAACCGGAGGTGTTCCAGGGCGGCAGTTCGCGGGCCGCGCGGGACATGGCGGCGCGCGTGTCGGACTGGTACTTCACCAATGGCAACACCCCGGAAGGCATCAAGGCCCAGGTCGATGACATCCGCGCGAAAGCGGCGGCGAACAACCATTCGGTCAAAGTCGGCGTCAACGCCTTCGTGATCGCCCGCGACACCGAGGAAGAAGCCCGCGCCGTGCTGGCAGAGATCATCGACAAGGCCGACCCGGAGGCGGTGAACGCCTTTGGTGATGCGGCCAGGCAAGCGGGCAAGGCGTCACCGGAAGGCGAGGGCAACTGGGCCAAATCCAGTTTTGAAGACTTGGTGCAGTACAACGATGGCTTCAAGACCAACCTGATCGGTACGCCCCAGCAGATTGCCGAGCGCATCGTTGCGCTCAAGGCGGTGGGGGTGGATCTGCTGCTGGCGGGCTTCCTGCACTTCCAGGAGGAAGTCGAGTACTTCGGCAAACGTGTGTTGCCGCTGGTGCGCGAGCTGGAAGCCAAAGCGGCGATCAAGCAGGTGGCGTGAGCAGGGTTTTTTCCAGACGTATTGCCGCCGTCTGGTCTTCGTAATAGGCATCGATAAAGGCAAAGCGCCGATAACCGTTGCGCTCATAGAGGCTGAGAGCGCCGGGGTTGTCGGTGCGCACTTCCAGGCATAGGCGATTGCAACCCTGTGCCACGGCGCTAGCTTCAACGCGGCTCAGCAACTGTCTACCCAGCCCCATGCCACGCGCAGGCTCGGCAATGGCGATGGAATACAGACGCGCCAACGAGGTGCCACGGCGAAACAGCACCAGCGCGTAACCGAGCAATTGCCCGGCATTTTCCGCCACCAGCAACTCGCCGTGGGCGCGGCTGATCATCCACTGGAAACTGCGCCGTGACAGCCTGTCGGTGGTGAAGCAGTGCTGTTCCAAGGCCAGTAATTCAGGCATATCCAAGAGTGTTGCAACGCGAAAGCAAAGAGCCATATGACCGCCGTAAAAGTTGCGTAACGAAACGGGACTTCTCTAAAAGATCGTGCTTAATAGAAAAGGTCGAGTTCTCTAAAGCGGATCAAATATTATGTCGGCGGTACAAGGTCATTGGCGTGAAGTATCCGAGCAAACCCTCGCGGCGACAATAACCAATAAAGGTTATTTTTCCGCCCCCCCAAAAGGCAACAGTCAAGTCGTGATCATTGTCGAGCGCAAGGAAGATTGGGCCTCTTACTTCCCCAGCGAAGACATCGTCACTGCCCAGGAATACCTGGAGCAGACCCGCGAAAATGAGACCGGCAAGCGCGTACAGGTGATCAACCTGTGCCGCAGCTACAAGTACCTGGGACACGGTTATTACTGCTCGCTGCTGGCCGAAGCCCGTGGGCATAAGGTGATTCCGTCGGTGCGCACCATCAGCGAACTGACGAAGAAGTCGTTGTACGGCCTGGCCCTGGACGACCTGGATAAAACCCTCGATAAAGCCTTGAGTCATCACCTTTACAGCAATACCGAAGGATTTACCCTGACACTTTATTTTGGCCGGACCAATATAGAGCCGTTACAGGATTTGGCCCGTCAGTTGTTTGAGGCCTTTCCGTG
This sequence comes from Pseudomonas sp. IPO3749, assembly GCF_013386605.1. Classification (NCBI taxonomy): domain Bacteria; kingdom Pseudomonadati; phylum Pseudomonadota; class Gammaproteobacteria; order Pseudomonadales; family Pseudomonadaceae; genus Pseudomonas; species Pseudomonas sp. IPO3749. The sequence continues at coordinate 3,702 of NZ_JACARN010000035.1, forward strand.
TCCGATCCTGTTAGTGGAGTTCAAGAAGAATAACGGTTGGCATATCGAAGGCGTTAAATCCGGCGTATTGCACAAGTTACGCGATGATCAAGAGGATCAATTCGCCCACGCCCTGGATAACTTCAGCCGCAAGATCTGGCGCCAGCCGCGCTCACGTCGCCTGGCCCGTTATGACCTGGCCATCTTGCACGACCCCCAGGAACAGCTGCCGCCATCCAATGCCAAGGCCCTGGAGAATTTCATCCGCGTCGGCAAGGGCCTGGGCATCGATGTGGAGTTGATCGAACGCAAGGATTATTCACGCCTGGCTGAATACGACGCCTTGCTGATCCGCGAGACCACCAGCGTCGACAACCACACCTACCGTTTCGCCAAGAAAGCCGAAAGCGAGGGCCTGGTGGTGATGGACGACCCGGCGTCGATCCTGCGCTGCACCAACAAGGTCTACCTCACCGACCTGCTCAACAGTCACCAACTGGGCATGCCCGCCACCGAAATCCTCTACAAGGAGCGACCGGAAGACTTCGAACGGGTCGGTGAGCGTCTGGGGTTCCCGCTGGTGCTGAAGATCCCCGACGGCTGTTTTTCCCGTGGCGTAATCAAGGTCGAAAGCCAGGAAGCCTTGCTCAAGGCCACCGCCGAGTTGTTCGAGCATTCGGTGCTGTTGCTGGCCCAGGAGTTTTTCTACACCGAGTACGACTGGCGCATCGGCGTGCTCAACCGCAAGCCGATCTTTGCCTGCCAGTACTTTATGTCCAAAGGGCATTGGCAGATCTACAACCACAAGGCCATCGGCCAGGCCATCAACGGTGAATGCCGCACCCTGGCGGTCCACGAGGCGCCCAAGGCGGTGGTGGAACTGGCCGTGAAGACCGCCAACCTGATCGGCGATGGTCTCTACGGCGTCGACCTCAAGCAGTCCGGCGACAAGGTGGTGGTGATCGAAGTCAACGACAACCCCAACCTGGACGCGGGTATCGAAGATGCCTACTTGCAGGACGATTTGTACGGTTTGGTGCTGGAGGAGTTCGTGAGGCGCCTGGAGTTGAAGCGTCAGGGCCAGGTCTGGTGACCCGGCGATGATCCAGCGTTTCGAACTGATCGATGGCAAGCTGCACAGCGGGGAGCGTGACGATGCCCCAATCCAGTTGTTCAACAACCCTGACCTGGCCGAGCGCGAGTGGCTGCGCGACCACCATAAGCTGGACGAACACGCCCTGGCCTCTGCGCTGGACCCCGACGAAGTCTCGCGCATCGAGTTTCACCCGGACAATCTGTTCCTGATCTGGAAACGCCCGGAGAACTACTCCGGTGGCGGCAACCTGGTGTTCGAGGTGTCGTCCTGCGGCCTGCTGTTTTCACCGGGCCGCCTGCTGGTGATCGCCACCGACGAAACCCCGCTGACCGGCCTCGGCAAACGCCGCCCGCTGCACACGCCGCTGGATGTGTTGCTCGACTTGCTGCTTAACAACATCCATCACTACCTGGGCCATCTCAAGGTGATCAAGCTGGTCGCACGGGAATTGCAGCAGCAGTTCAATGCGTCCATGAGCAACCACCACCTGATGCAGATGTTCAGCCTCAGCGAAAGCCTGATCTATTACATCAACGCGCTGCACAGCAACGGCGCGGTGCTGTCGCGGTTGCGCAACCATGCGGAGAAGGAGCATTTCGGCGCAGAGATTTTGGCGCTGATCGACGACCTGATCATCGAGAACCACCAGTGCTACAAACAGGCGGAGATCTATTCCAACGTGTTTTCCGGGCTGATCGACGCCCGCGGCAACCTGATGAACAACAGCATGAACAACCTGTTGCGCAAGCTCACCTTGATCAACGTGGTGTTCCTGCCGCTCAACCTGATTGCGAGCATCGGCGGCATGTCGGAGTTCAGCATGATGACGGCGGGGACGCCGTGGTGGGTGTCTTACCCATTGTTTCTGGCGGCGATGGGGCTCGGGGCTGCTTTGATGGTCGTGGGGCTGAAGCGGATAGCGGGCGGCGCCAATGTCGTCTAAACCCTGTAGGAAGGTTGTAGGGTCAGCACTTCAAACCCATCCGCCGTCACCGCCACGGTATGTTCCCACTGTGCCGACAGGCTGCTGTCCTTGGTCACCACCGTCCAGCCATCCTTCAGGCTGCGCACTTTCGAGCTGCCCTGGTTGAGCATCGGCTCCACGGTAAACACCATGCCTTCGCGCAGTTCCAAGCCGGTGCCGGGGCGGCCGAAGTGCAGGATTTGCGGCTCTTCATGCATCTGCCGGCCGATACCGTGGCCGCAATACTCGCGGACCACGCTGTAGCCGTTGGCTTGCGCGTGGCTCTGGATAGCGTGGCCGATATCGCCCAGGCGCGCGCCGGGCTTGACCTGGCGGATGCCGGCCCACATCGCTTCGAAGGTTTTCTCGACCAGGCGCTGGGCCTTGGGCGCGACGCTGCCGATCATGTACATCTTGCTGGAGTCGGCAATAAAGCCACCTTTTTCCAGGGTGATGTCGATGTTGATGATGTCGCCGTCCTTGAGGATGTCCTTGGCGCTGGGCATGCCGTGGCACACCACCTCGTTGATCGAGGTGTTGATGGAGAAAGGGTAGTCATACTGGCCCAGGCTGGCGGGGCGGGCCTTGAGGTCGTTGCGGATGAAGGCTTCGACGGCGGCGTCCAGCTCCAGGGTGGAGCGGCCGGCGGCGACAAAGCCGTCGAGCAGGGTGAACACCTGGGCCAGCAGGCGCCCGGCTTCACGCATCACGGCCAGTTGGGCGGCAGTCTTGATCATCAACTGCGCCCTCGGATCAGATCGGGCTTGTCCAGCAACAGCTTGTTGATCAGCTCGTTGTAGGGCAGGTGGGGGTTGAGCTCGGCGAGCAGGCCGATCTTGATCCAGAATTCGGCCTGGGCATTGATGGAACGGTCCATCGCAGCGCTGGCCAGGCGCAGTTGTTCGTGCAGTTGGTCGGTGATCTTGACGATGCCCATGGGGTTCACTGTGCAGGTTTGATATACAAAGCGTATACGTTTCGTATGCTTGGAGTAAACCTTTTGTTGACGAGTCCCGTCGCGGCCGGTTAATTTCGTGACATGACCTTTCAAGCCTTTCGCAGCCAGCCAAGCATTATTACCGCCATTCCTCATTTGGCGGGATAGCGCACGGCTGTACCCAAACCCGCCCTAGAGGCGGGTTTTGTTTTTCCGTCTCCCGGGCCCCGAACAAGAAGCCAGGAGATACCCATGAGCACCTGTACCCCTACCGCTGACACAGGCTTGCTTGAGCACTATGTAAAGAAGATCCTCGCCGCGCCGGTCTACGACTTGGCAGTGCGCACGCCGTTGCAGGCGGCACCGGCGTTGTCGGCATTGTTGGGCAATCAGCTGCTGCTCAAGCGCGAAGATCTGCAACCGACGTTCTCGTTCAAGATCCGTGGTGCCTACAACAAATTGGTGCACTTGAGTGACGAGCAAAAGGCGCGCGGCGTGGTCACGGCATCGGCCGGCAACCATGCCCAGGGTGTGGCGCTGGCAGCCAGGGAATTGGGGATCCAGGCGCGGATCGTCATGCCCAGCACCACGCCAGAGTTGAAGGTGCTCGGCGTACGCTCCCGCGGTGCTGAAGCGGTCCTGCACGGCGAGAGCTTCCCTTTTGCCTTGGCCCACGCGCTGCAACTGGCCGAAACCTCAGGTTGCACCTTTGTCTCGCCCTTCGACGATCCGGAGGTGATCGCCGGACAAGGCACCGTGGCCATGGAAATCCTGCGCCAGCAACAAGGGTCCCTGGACGCGATCTTCGTGCCGGTGGGTGGGGGTGGCCTTGTCGCCGGGATCGCCGCCTACGTCAAATACCTGCGACCCGAGGTGCGCATCATTGGCGTCGAGCCTGAGGGCTCCAGTTGTCTGCTGGCGGCGCTGCGGGCGGGTGAACGCGTGGTGCTGCCCAGCGTCGACGGGTTTGCCGACGGCACGGCGGTGGCGCAAGTCGGCGCCTACGGGTTTGAAATCTGCCGGGACTGGGTGGATGACGTCATCACTGTCAGCAACGATGAACTGTGCAGCGCGATCAAGCTGATCTACGACGATACCCGTTCTATCACCGAGCCTTCCGGAGCCTTGGCGGTGGCAGGAGTGCGCAAGTATGTCGCCCGCCATCGACTGCGCGGGAAGACCCTGGTGGCAATCAATTCCGGGGCGAACATCAACTTCGATAGTTTGCGACATGTTGCTGAAAGGGTGGCTGCGCAAGGCGCCGTTGCCGTCGAGGCCTACAGTTAAACGTTTAATCGCAGCGGTTCGACGACGATTTAAACACGGCCGATTTACATATATAACCTGGCGCGCGGCTTATGAGGAAAAGTTACAACGAGGGCTGATTTTGCCGAGTAGGCTTGGGTGTTGTAAGCGTCTTCCAGGGTCGGCAAGACGCGACGAGCGAGCGCTCGTCGGACACATAAAAATCTGTTGGCAGTCTCAAGAAAGGAGAGGTTGACCATGCTTTCGGAATTAGAACTTCGCAGCATTATTGAAGGAAGTTTCCTGCCCAAACGGTGCGAATGCACCAAAGCCGAAGATGCTTCGCTGACGATCAAGGTCTACGACGACCGCGACCGTGACCGGGTGGATTTGGAAGTCAAAGGGATCAACGCGGACAAACTCGACAGCAGTCGAGCCATTTGCAACCTGATCACCGGGTTGCGTGAAGACCTCAAGCACAGCCATGCACCCGCCCTGCAAAGAGTGGGAGGGCGCGGCTACTACTAGGTAGATGCCTGGGGTTGGATGACCGAAGACCTGTGGGCCTGGATAAACGCCAGGCCCAATACGGTTTCCGTTGCCACTGCCAGCAGGATGCCGGGTCCGGCATTGCCGTTTATCCACTCACTGAACCCCAGTACCGCCAGCACCCAACAGCCAATGGTAAAACCGCAGGTCATGGCGCGTCGTGTGTCGCAAGGTGGTGCGTGGCGTGCGCGGTAGAACATCACGCCGATAGCCAGAAACAGTACGGCGTTACGCCGAGCCACCAGGCCAGTGGCATTTGAATATTCCACGCTCCACAGCCATAGCATCCATTCGGGGCGCAGGCCCCATGTCAGCGCCAGGGCAAAACAGAGCACGGCGGTAAAGAGGGCGAGCGTATGAAAGCGCAGCGGCATGGCGAATCCTTTCGGCACGGTTAACAGGTGCAAAAGGATACCGCGTGCACACGCGTTACGCCGCCCTTAATCAACATCATGTTCAGTTCTGGAACAAACAGGCCTCGGATAACTTCTTGTAGCTCACGTGCTGCACTTCACCGGCCTTGTCCAAAAACTTGATTTCGGCCTTGATGACCTTGCATTCACGGGTATCCGGTTCGGTCATGGCAATCACTTTCTGGATGTCCATGGGCATGCCGTACCGATAGGGCACAGCTTTGGATTCAGCCTGGGCCATGGCCGATACAGTGGTGAGGGCGAGGGTGCAGCCGAGCAGGAATACGTTGCGCATTTTCATGAGGTTTCTCCGTCAGTGGTCCGGTTCATCAGCGTGATGAGTCGGCGGCCGCACCTTCAGCCGATGGCCATCGAGGTGCGGTCGGAGCCACTGTTGTCTCCCAACCTTAACCATTGATTAAATTGGGGTTTTTGAGAAAAGTCCTACATGTTTTCGGATTGAATTCCCGCTGTATCGTCTGACGGCTTACGGCTCAGTTCTGGAAGTCGCAGGCCTCCGACATTTTCCGATAGCTTACGTCCTCAACCTTGCCCGCCTTATCCAGGAACTTGATATCCGCCTTGATGACCTTGCATTCATCGGTGGGTGTTTCGTTCATGGCCAGGACCTTGTCGATGTTCATTGGCATGCCGTACTGGTAAGGCACCGGTTTGACAGCGGCGCCTGGATCATCGGCCTGGGCCAGGCCGGATACTGCGGCCAGCGCCAGGGCGCTGCCGAGTAGTAATGTGCGCAGTTTCATGAGGGTTCTCCGCAACAAGTGAGTACAACCTCACTCTCGACTTGCGCGATTAACCATCGATTAATGTTTGCGTGGCTGACAAAACCTTCATGTTTACCAGCTCATGCGAACCCCGGCATTGCCGCTGACACCCTCCATCGCGTTGCCGTCCAGGTGGGTGTTGTAGTCTGCCGCGAGGTAGACGCTCACCGAAGACGACAGCCGCGCAACCACGCCGACTCCCACATCCGCCGTAGACGCTTTGTGATCGCTCTTGATGCGGTCCACATCATCGTAAGTCACCGTGTCGCTGCCACCGAACGTGCGCCAGGCATTGGCGCGCAGGTAAGGTTCGACAGGGGTGTTATTCACCAGGTAGCGCCCTTTGAGGCGGGCACCGAGGCGGCCGGTCCAGTAATCCTGGGAGTCGAACGATACCCTGGAAATACCGTCGTTCTGAGTGTCCAGGTCGATAGTCTGGCGGATGACCTGGGCCTGGGGTTCCACCACCCAATGCTCGGAAACGGCAATCGGGTAGCCGGCTTCGGCGGACAGCGCCAGCGCATGGCCCTTGGTGTCCATCTTTATGCCGCGCTCGGACTTGTTGTCGCCGTCCAGGCGCGTGCCCATCGCAACCAGCTCCACATACCAACCGGTCGGATCGGTGAGCGTCCAGTAGGCGCCGAAGTGATCGCCATCAAGTTTGACCCGTCCGGAACGATTGTTCTGCCAGCCCATCGAGAAACCTTTCACATCCCCGCTCAGGCGACTCTGGCCGATAAACAGCCCGAAGCGCTGGGTCTGCCCACCGCTGGTGTCGGATGCATACAGGTCATGACCCACCTGAAAGCCCCTGACCGTACCGTCGAAGCTCGGCGCCACGGTGCCCGACCAGTGCTTGTTGAAGTCGCTGCCATAGGCACGCCCCCAACCTGCCGGCACCGCACCGGTCTCGGTCAGCAGGCTTTGCTCGCCCTGGCGATCATGAAAGGTGCCCAGCGCTTGCAGGGTCATCAACTGGGCGGCGGGCACCACCACCGAATACACCGGCACTTCCAAGCGGTACAGCGGGATGGGCTCGGCACCGGCAATGGCGGTCGGCAGCGCCGGGTTGCTCGCGGCGGATTCCGGCGAGTTGCCTGCCGCCACCTGGCTGGGCGGCGGGGCGGGAGGCTCGACCGGCGCGACGGGTTGCGAAGTGGGTGGTTCCACGGGCGGCTCATCGGGGTCGACCACCGGCGGTGTCGCTGGAATGGGCGGTACGGGCACTACCACCGGTGGTGTCGGTGGCACCGTTGGCACCGCTGGCGGTTGCACGGCAACCACCGACGAGCGCAGGTACCAGTTGTTTTCGGTACCGGCCGTCACGCCGCCCTTGAACAGCAAATATTCATAGGCCCCGGCCGAGACCGAGCGCTTCAACGAGAAGGCATCGGTGCTGCTCACTGCGCCGTTGAGCGCCTGCACCACCTCAATCCCGTTGTTGCGGGTAAAGCCCCCGACGCCGCCAAGATTGCTCACGGCCAATTGGGTATGGCCACTCAGCGTGCCACCGGACACCACCAACTTGTCCGTCGCGGAGTTTTCATCGCCCAGCACGGTTTGCAGCCATAGCTGGCCGTTATTGCCCACGTAATTGCCATGCACCGTCAGTACGTCGTTGGCGGTGGCGCTGCCGGTGGTCATGTCGATCTTGCCGGCGTTGTTCAGGGTCGCCAGTTGGCCGGCGAGATAGGGCCGCACGCTGCCTTGGGTCACCGCCAGCGTACTGCTGCCGTCAATGTTCAAGGTGCCGGTAGTGCTTGCGCTGTCACCCAGGAAAAAATCTCCTGCCAGGTCCAAGCGCGAATTGTTGGTGAGATTGACCGTTTCCCAGCCGATATAGCGGGACGCCGTGCTGGACGTGGTGCCGTCGAAGGTCAGTTGATCGTTGTTCAGGCCGCCGTCGATAGAGGGCGTGGCCGCCAGCAGGCTTTCGCTGAGGCCGCGCAGCAGCGCGGTATCGTCGCCATCGCCCATCAGCACCGCCGATTTGATCTGGCCAGCATTGAGCCAGTTGAACCTGTCATTGCCGACGCTGGCGCGGATCTCGCCCTCGATCACGCCGCCACTGACCGTGATGCTATCGTCGCCGCCGCTGGTGCTGATATTGCCGCCGACGCTGCCGCCGGAGATGATGATCGTATCGGTACCGAAGGCGGTGACCAGATTATCGAGGATCGCGCCTCCAGACATGTCGTAGATGTTGTTGTCCAGCTTCATGTCAACGCGGCCGATGGTGCCGCCGGTTTGCTGCGCTACATCGCCGTCCTCGAACGCGTTGACGATGATGCCGCCCGTCATCAGGAAGGTGTCACGGCCGTCGCCCTGGGCCAGGGACTGGATTTGCCCGCCGGTCATGATGAAGTCATCGATACCGGCGCCTTGCTGGACAGCGCCGGTGATCAGGCCGGAATCGATCCGCACGGCATCCGTTCCCGGACCGAAGACGACGTTGCCGTTGATGGTGCCGCTGCCACCTGCTGGCAGGGTCAGGCTGTTATTGCCCAGGAGATCGGTCAGGCCGGCACTGGTGCCGCTGTCGCAAATAAATGTGTCGTTGCCCGGGCCGGGAGTGAGTACGCAAGCGGCGTAGGAGTGTTGTGGTGTGGTGTACTGCAGTGAGAGGAGGCCGACAGCTAAAACGGCGCGGGTTGAAAAACCGTTGCTCTTTTGCATGGGTCTGTCCTGCATCTATTGTAATTACTGCTCCTGTTGGGGTTTAGCACAGTTTTCCTACATGGCAATGTTTATATAAACGCGCGCAGGCCACGGAATACGTGGCCTGCGTGGTGGCACATTGGTCATGTTGCTGCCGGGTTCAGCTCACCTGATGGCGGTAAGGCAGGTCCGGACCGGTCTTGGTGCAGGTCAATGCAGCGGCGCGAACGGCAAAGCCCAGCATGCCATCGACCTGTGCCCGCGTGAGCTGTTGCAGGCCCTCTACCGAGTCGAGCCGCTGCTCGGTCAACCAAGCAATCAGCGCGGCCTGGAACGTATCACCCGCTCCCACGGTATCGGCCATTACCACCTTGATTGCCGGTGTGGACCAGTGGCCATGTTGACGGCTGAACACACTGGCGCCATCGCCGCCACGGGTGAGGAACACCAATTGGCAACGGTGTTGCAGCCAGCCCTGTAGCACGCTTTCTGGCGACTGCTCGGGATAGAGCAGGTGCAGGTCTTCGTCACTGACCTTGATCAGGTCGGCATGCTTGACCAGTTCCGCCACACGGTCGCGCCACAGTTGGATATCCGGCTGCGGGTTGAGCCGCACGTTGGGGTCGAGGCTGATCAGGCGCTTGCCGCTTTCACGCTTGACCAGGCTCAGCAGGGTGTCGCCGATGGGTTGCACCACCAGGGAGAACGAGCCGATGTGCAGGCCACGGATATCATCGCTCAGCTCGGGCAGGTGAGCGACCTCCAGCAGTCGGTCGGCGCAGCCTTCACCCCGGAAGTTGTACTGCGGTGAGCCATTGGCGCCCACGGCGACCATCGACAAAGTGGTCGGCGCGGCGAATTCCACCAGAAACTGTTCGCTGACGCCTTCACCCTTGAGTACCTGCAACAAGCGGCGGCCGAGGAAGTCGGTGGACAGCCCACCGAACAAGCCCGCCTCGACACCCAGGCGGCGCAAGCCTACGGCAACGTTGAACGGCGAACCGCCGGCAATCGCCTTGTAATTGACCTTGGACGCCTGCCCGCTGGCATCTTCCTCGCTGAAAAAATCAAACAGCGCTTCACCACACACCAGATACATAGTCGTTCGCTCTTAAAGGGTTGCCACAAGTTGCTGATAGCGCTCGTAGGCGTGTTGATACGCGCTGACGCTGGCCGCCACCGGCAGCGTGCGGCTGGCCGGGTCGACGCTCACACATTTGTCGCACAGGCTGGCCAGCGACTCGCCGGACTGGCTCCACGCCACCTGGATCGCCGCGCCCAGGGCGGCGGCTTCACTTTGTTCGGTGCAGACCACTTCGGTGTTCATGATATCGGCGACCATCTGCCGCCAGACCGGGCTTTTCGAGCCGCCGCCGATCAAGCGGATGCTCTGGCTTTGCAGGCCGGTCTGGCGCAGCAGGTCGAGGCCGTAGCGCAGGCCGAAGGTGGTGCCTTCGACCACCGCGCGGCACAGGTTGGCGCGGGTCAGGTTGGTCATGGTCAGGCCGTGCAGGCTGCCGGTGGCGTGGGGCAGGGCGGGCACACGTTCGCCGTTGAGGAACGGCAGCATGCTCACGCCGTCCGCGCCAATCGGCGCTTGTTCGACCAGGGCGTTGAATGAGGCCAGGTCGAGGTCGAACAACTCGCGGATCACCCCGGTGGCGTTGGTCAGGTTCATGGTGCAGATCAACGGCAACCAGCCACCGCTGGACGAGCAAAACGTCGCGACCGACGCCTGTGGGCTCACATTGGGCTGCTCGGCAAACGCGTACACAGTGCCCGACGAGCCCAGGCTCATGGTGATCACGCCAGGAGCAATGTTGCCGGTGCCGATGGCGCCCATCATGTTGTCGCCGCCACCGCTGGAGACGATGGCGTTGGGGTTGATACCCAGCCGTTCGGCAATCGCCGGAAGAACGGTGCCGACGCTCTGATCGGCCTCAATCAGCTGCGGAAGGGCCTTTTCAAGACGACCGCTCGGCTCGATGTGCCTGAGCAGCGCCACATCCCACTCACGGCTGCGCACGTTGAAGTACCCGGTGCCCGACGCATCGCCGTATTCCGCGACGGCGCGGCCGGTGAGCCAGTAGTTGAGGTAGTCGTGGGGCAGCAGGATATGCGCGATGCGCGCAAAGATGTCCGGGTGCTGTTCGCGGGTCCACAGCAGCTTGGACACGGTGTAGCCCGGTGCAATGGCCACGCCGAGGCGTTCCAGGGAGCCGCTTTCGCCACCCAGGTGCTGCAAGAGGCGGTCGTTCTCGGGCGTGGTCTCGGTGTCGCACCACAGTTTGGCCGGGCGCAGTACCTGGCCCTGGTCATCCAGCAGCACCAAACCATGTTGCTGGCCGGACACGCCGATGCCGAGGATATCCTGGCCGTCCACGCCGGCCTGTTGCAGGGCGCGGTGGGTGGCTTCGGTAAAGGCGTCCAGCCACTCCTGAGTGTGCTGCTCGCGGCGGCCATTGGCGCCGCTGATCAAAGTGTGTGCCGCTGCGCCCAAGCCCAGCACCTTGCCGCTGGTGGCGTCGAGGACGATGGCCTTGGTGCCTTGGGTGCCGCAGTCGATGCCGAGAAACAGGTTTTGCTGGGTCATGGGGAGGGCCTTCAATGGATGTTGGCGAGTAACCGTTCCAGGGTCCTGCTGACACCCACTTCCTGCAGGCTCCTGTAGCACCGCTCGAACGCTGCCACAAACTCAGGCGAATTGGGAATAGCCTTGCCAAAAATCTCTTCCACCCCCAGCAAACGTTGGCTGATCAACGCATCATCACTCACCAGCCCCTGGCAAAATGCTGCACGCGGATCCGGGATGGTGTAGCTCACCCCATTCTCGTCCACGCCCTTCAAATATAACGCCCACGCCGCAACGACCAACGCCGCGCGCTCAGTCTCGCGCCCATCGGCAATCAGGCGGTTGATGGTCGGCACGGTGAACTTGGGAAACTTCGACGAGCCATCCGAGCAAACGCGCTCCAACTGGTCGGCAATCGCCTGGTTGGAGAAGCGGTCCACCAGCGTCTGCTTGTAGTCCGTCAGGTCGATGCCTGGCACCGGCGCCAGGTTTGGCGTGACGTCCAGGTCCATGTAGGCGCGCATGTAGGCGACAAACACCGGGTCGTTCATGGTCTCGTGCACAAACCGATAACCCTTGAGAAACCCCAGGTAGGTCAGCGCCAGGTGGCTGCCGTTGAGCAGGCCGATCTTCATTTCTTCATAGGGCGTGACGTCATCGGTGAACTGCACACCGACCTGTTCCCAGGCCGGGCGACCGTTGACGAACTTGTCCTCCAGCACCCACTGCACAAAGGGTTCGCACACCACTGGCCAGGCATCGTCGATGCCGTGGTCATCATGCAACTGCAGGCGATGCGCGGTGCTGGTCATCGGTGTGATGCGGTCGACCATCGCATTCGGAAAGCTCACATTGGCCTTGATCCAATCGTGCAGCTCGGCGTTGTGCAACGCGGCAAACGCCAACAGGGCTTTACGCGTCACGGCGCCGTTGTGCGGCAGGTTATCGCAGGACATCACGGTAAATGCCGGGGTGCCGGCGGCGCGGCGTTGGGTCAGGGCGGCGCAGATAAAGCCAAACACGGTCTTGGGTGCGCTCGGGTGCGCCAGATCATGCTGGATCTGCGGCAGGTGGGCCATGAACTCGCCGTTGCTGTCGTCGATGCAGTAGCCGCCTTCGGTGATGGTCAGCGAGACGATACGGATCGCCGGGTCGGCCAGTTTGTCGATCAGCGCCTGGGCGCCGTCTTCGGCCAGCAGCATGTCACTGATCGAGCCGATCACGCGCACTTCGGTGTCGTCGGTATCGCCCAGCTCATACAGGGTGAACAGGTAGTCCTGGCCGGCCAGGTCGTCGCGGGCCTTGCGGTCTTCGGCACGCAGGCCGACACCGCAGATGCTCCAGTCCAGGCCAACGCCGGTGTTCATCAACGCGTCGGTGTAATAGGCCTGATGCGCGCGATGGAAACCGCCGACGCCGATATGGGCGATGCCTTGCGTGGTGCTGGCAATCGCGTAGGCGGGCAGTTTCACGTGCGGCGCCAACTGGGTGAGGTTCTGTTTATTCAGTTTCATCAGCAAAGTCTCGCGAAATCAGGCGGCAGCGCGCAGTGGGCGGGCCACGGCAACACCGTCGGTGTCGAACAGATGGCAGTGCGCCGGGTCCAGGTGCAGGTGCAGCGTCTCGCCGTACTGGCTGGCCATGTCGCCACGGATCCGCATGGTCAGCGGCTCGCCGTTGGCGGTGTTGACGTGGCAGAAGGTGTCGCTGCCCAGGCGCTCGCCGACGTCGGCGGTGACGGTGAGAGTGGTTTGGCCGGGCGCGGCGATTTCCAGGTGCTCCGGACGAATGCCCAGGGTCACCGCGCTGCCCACGCTCAAGGTGGCACCGCTCAGTGGCAGGGTGATCAGCGTGCCTGCATCCAACTGCACTTCGCAGCTTTGACTTTCAACACGGGTGACGTTGCCCTTGAGGAAACCCATCTTCGGCGTGCCGAGGAAACCCGCCACGAACAGGTTGGCCGGCTGGTGGTACAGCTCCAGCGGCGAGCCGACTTGCTCGATACGGCCGCTGTTCAGCACCACGACCTTGTCGGCCAGGGTCATCGCCTCAACCTGGTCGTGGGTCACGTAGATCATGGTCGCTTGCAGCTCTTTATGCAGGCGCGCCAGTTCCAGGCGCATCTGCACGCGCAGGGCGGCGTCGAGGTTGGACAGCGGTTCGTCGAACAGGAAGATCTTCGGGTTACGCACAATCGCGCGGCCGATAGCCACACGCTGGCGCTGGCCGCCGGACAGCTGCTTGGGCTTGCGCTCCAGCAACGGGCCCAGCTCCAGGATGCGCGCCGCTTCGCTGACCTTGCTCTCCACCAGCTTCTTGTCGACACCGGCCAGGTCCAGGGCGAACGACATGTTCTTGCGCACGCTCATGTGCGGGTACAGCGCGTAGGTCTGGAACACCATCGCCAGGTCACGCTTGGCCGGGGTCACTTCGGTGATGTCGCGACCGTCCAGTTCGATAGTGCCTTCGCTGACTTCTTCCAGGCCGGCGATCAGGCGCAGCAGGGTGGATTTACCGCAGCCCGACGGGCCGACGAACACCACGAACTCCTTGTCGTTCACTTCCAGGTCAATGCCCTTGATGATGGAAAAGCCTTCGAAGCCTTTTTGCAGATTCTTGATTTTCAGGTTGGCCATGATGGGCCTCCGCTAGGAATTATTATTTGACGGCGCCGAAGGACAACCCGCGCACCAGCTGTTTCTGGCTGATCCAGCCAAAGATCAGGATCGGCGCGCAGGCCAGGGTCGACACGGCGGACAATTTGGCCCAGAACAAGCCTTCGGGGCTGGAGTAGGAGGCGATCAACGCGGTCAACGGCGCAGCGGCGGACGAGGTCAGGTTCAGCGACCAGAACGCCTCGTTCCAGCACAGGATCAGCGACAGCAACACGGTGGAGGCCAGGCCGCCCTTGGCAATCGGCAGCAGCACGCGGACCATTTCCTGCCAGAGGGTGGCGCCATCCAGGCGGGCGGCTTCGAGGATGTCCTTGGGGATGTCCTTGAAGTAGGTGTAAACCATCCACACCACAATCGGCAGGTTGATCAAGGTGTAGATGATGATCAGCGCAATGCGCGTATCCAGCAGGCCCATGCTCTTGGCCAGCAGGTAGATCGGCATCAGCACGCCCACCGGCGGCAGCATCTTGGTGGACAGCATCCACAGCAGCGTGCCTTTGGTGCGTTGGGTTTCGTAGAAGGCCATGGAGTAGGCGGCCGGCACCGATATCAGTAGGCACAGCGCCGTTGCGCTGAAGGAAATCAGCACCGAGTTCCACGCATAGCTGAAGTAATTGCTGCGCTCGTTGATGTGCAGGTAGTTCTCCAGCGTCGGCGTGAAGATGAACTGCGGCGGCGTGGCGAACGCATCGATTTCGGTCTTGAAGCTGGTCAGCACCATCCAGAAGATCGGGAAGAAGATCAGGATCGCGATGGCCCAGGCCAACGTGCCGAGCAACAGGCTTTGCAGGCGGCGGGATTGTTGAAGCGTCATGGCGCGGCCCTCAAGGCTTGTCAGTCAGGTTTTTGCCGATCATCCGCACCAGGATGATCGCCGCGATATTGGCGATGACCACGGCAATCAAGCCGCCGGCCGAGGCCATGCCCACATCGAACTGCACCAGCGCCTGGTTGTAGATCAGGTAGGCGAGGTTGGTCGAGGCGTAGCCGGGGCCACCGTTGGTGGTGGTGAAGATCTCGGCGAACACCGAGAGCAAAAAGATCGTCTCGATCATCACCACCACGGCAATCGGGCGGGCCAGGTGCGGCAGGGTCAGGTGCCAGAAAATCGCGATGGCGCCGGCACCGTCCAGGCGTGCGGCTTCCTTTTGTTCCTGGTCGAGGGACTGCATGGCGGTCATCAGCAGCAGGATCGCGAACGGCAGCCACTGCCACGACACGATGATGATGATCGACAGCAACGGGTAGTGCGCCAGCCAGTCCACAGGTTCTGCGCCGAAGAACTTCCACACGGCGGCCAGGATTCCTGACACCGGATGGAAAATCAGGTTCTTCCAGATCAGCGCACCGACGGTGGGCATGATGAAGAACGGCGAAATCAGCAACACCCGCACCAGGCCGCGGCCGAAGAACTCACTGGCTTCCAGCAGGGCGCTGATCAGCACACCGAACACCACGCTGATCAGCAGCACACTGCCCACCAGCAACAAGGTATTGGTGGCGCCGGGCAGGAAGCCCGAATCGGTGATGAAATACGTGAAGTTTTCCAGCCCGACGAATTGGTTTTCGCCGGGGTAGAGCAAGTTGTAGCGGATCAGCGAAAAGTACAGGGTCATGCCCAGCGGCACGATCATCCACAGCAGCAGCAAGGCTACCGAGGGGCTGACAAGGAACCAGCCGGGGTTGGCCAGGCGGTTTTTGGCGGGTGTATTCATGGTATTCAGGGCCAATACAGAGCAAGAATCGGAGTGCGGTTAAATGTGGGAGCGAGCAAGCCCGCTCCCACATTTACAGTGGAAGGCTCACCTTATTTGGGATACCCGGCCCGCTTCATTTCCCGCTCGGTGGTGGTCTGCGCGGCAGTCAGTGCGGCATCCACCGTCTGCTGGCCGGTCAACGCACCCGAGAAGAACTTGCCGACCTGGGTCCCGATCGCCTGGAACTCAGGAATGGTCACCAACTGGATACCGACATACGGCACCGGCTTGAGCGTCGGCTTGGTCGGGTCCGCGACTTTCAGCGACTCCAGGGTCACCTTGGCAAACGGCGCGGCCTTCATGTACTCGTCGCTGTAGGTCGACTTGCGCGTGCCTGGCGGCACGTTGGCAATGCCATCGGTCTTGGCGACCAATGCGCCGTATTCCTTGGAAGTCGCCCAGCTGGTGAACACCTTGGCAGCATCCTTGGCCTTGGAGCTGGTCGGGATCGCCAGGCTCCAGGAGTACAGCCACGAAGTACCCTTATCGGTCTTCTCGTGCGGGGCAAAGGTAAAGCCGACATGGTCAGCCACTTTGCTCTGGGTCTTGTCGGTGACGAACGAGCCGGCCACGCTGGCGTCGACCCAGATCGCGCACTTGCCGCTGTTGAACAGCGCCAGGTTTTCGTTGAAACCGTTGCTGGAAGCACCCGGCGGGCCGGATTTCTTCATGTTGTCGACGTAGAAGTTCAGCGCGTCTTTCCATTCTGGACCGTTGAATTCCGGCTGCCACTTCTCATCGAACCAGCGCGCACCGTAGCCGTTGGCCAAGGTGGTGATCAGCGCCATGTTTTCGCCCCAACCGGCTTTGCCGCGCAGGCACAGGCCGTATTGTTCTTTGGTCTTGTCGGTGAGTTTGCTGGCGAATTCGCCGATCTGGGTCCAGGTCGGATGCTCGGGCATGGTCAGGCCGGCGTCCTTGAACAGGTCGGTACGGTAATAGGTGATCGAGCTTTCGGCGTAGAACGGCAGGGCGTACAGCGAGCCCTTGACGGACAAACCGTCACGCACCGAAGGGAATACATCATCGAGGTCGTAGGACGCCGGCAGGTCCTTCATCGGCTCCAGCCAGCCCTTGGCACCCCACAGTGCAGCTTCGTACATGCCGATGGTCAACACGTCGAACTGCCCACCCTGGGTGGCGATATCGGTGGTCAGGCGTTGGCGGAGGACGTTTTCTTCGAGCACCACCCAGTTCAGCTTGATCTCCGGATGCTCGGCCTCGAAGGTTTTCGAGAGCTTTTGCATGCGGATCATGTCGCTGTTATTGACGGTGGCAATGGTCAGGGTTTGCGCGCCAAGGCTGACGGCGCTGAGGGTCATGCAAGAAAAGGCAATTAGTGCTTTTGCTGTGAACTTCATCGCGCACTCCATCTCCGCGCCCAGGGGCTACGGAAGGACAGTTATTGTTGTTGTGTCTTCCACGACAGCTGGAAGAGTGTGCGTTGATTACAGCCTTCAAATGGCGTTGTGACAAATCCTTGGGAACACTGCGGCTGATACTTTTTTGCACTGGGCTTGCAAGGCGGGCACTACCACTCAGAGGGGGCGCCAACCTGTGAGTTCTGACAGTAGACGCTAAAAGGTCGCGGAGGGTTAATGGTATGGCACAACCCAACCAGGAGATGTTTATGAACTGTTCTCGTGTAAACCTCAAAAACAACACGCTTTATAAGATCGCATTGGGCTTGGTCGTTGCTGTTTCGATCAGTGCCTGTACAACAGAACCTACTCCCCCAGTCGAAACAAATGAGCTACCTTGTCGAGTGGCGGGCTATTTTAAAAGTCAAGATAGGGTCGGCGGGTTCTACCGCTGTGTTTGGAACGCTTCCATTAATCGGTGGATTCAATATCCGTATGATTGCCCCAGGGGCCTGGAATTCAGCGAACAGTTACAAGCGTGTGTAAAACCCTGATTTTTTCGCCAGGGTCTATTCATCGGTAGCATAAACAAGCGAGTGCACAGGGATCAGTACATGTACTGATCCCTGTTTTGCATTTGCCTCAAATCGGATAAGGGGTCTGGATAATGCAAATATCATCCAGGTCATAGACCCCGCCGGTGGTTGGGTTTCTGAAGGCTATCGACGCGACAAACGGGTTGCCGGGCAAGTAGCCGAGCGGGATGTCAACATTCAGCCAGGTATTGATCGCGGGGACCTGAGGCGAGCTACTCAGTGTGCCCAGCCGGATTTCAATGAACGTCGGCGCGCCAATGGCAGCAAACTTGTTGATCCGATACCTGAAACTGATCCGGTAATAGCCTGCGGTGGCAGGCGTCAAGGTTTTGTACAGACGGGCTCCTTGGCCAGTAAGGGGGCCTGCCTGCCAAAAGAAGTTACCATTGGGTTCGCGTCGGATGCCCACATTTGTCCACTCACTGAGCCAGTAATTCACGTAATTGTCAGTGAACGTCGTGCAGTCGTGGACCATCACGCTTCTTACCGTGTAACGCGTTGACGGAAACTCAATCGCCCGCCACTCATCCCTGATACCGTTGAGCGCCACCTTCAACTGCAGGGTCAGCATGCTGTTGTTTCCAAGGTTGTGCAGGTAACTGCTCAACACCGTTTCCAGGTGATAACGCTGGCTGATCCAGGCTGCGTCTACCTCGCCATCGACCGTACCGTCCAGCAGGGTCAAGTTGAGCGCCTTACCGTCGCGGTCGGTACCGAACAACTTGAGCCACACGGGTTGGTGCTTGGCAATGAATGGCCATATCCCTGCCCGAGCTGTGGCGTTGCCGACCGTATCCAAATCGATTATGCCGGCGGGTGTGGCTTCATCGATCTGCAGCACGGTTTTTTTCAGCTCGGCTTGAGACAACGGATCAAGATTCACCGTGAGCAAGACAGAGGGCCGGGTATCCGCACCTTTGGTTACCGTGTACCTGATCGTGAATTGGGTCCTGGTGCTGCCGATATTGGCAGCAATCAATGCGGCGCCCAGGGGCACATTGACGGTGCCATCAGTTTCCCCATAGATCGGCCCGATCGTAGCCGAGCCGGCGCCGGTGCTGCCTAGAACTTCGACATAGATCCTGTCGGTGGCGCTCATCGGACCATAGCTCACCCGCAGATTTGCACCGTATTGTGCATCCAGCGCCGCCAATGTCACCAGCGTGCCGGACCCGCTTGCTTCTTCCAAGATGGGCACCGGGTACTGTGCAGGCAAGGCCCTGACGGTGTAGTCGCGTTGCAAAAAACGTACGGCATTGGACAGGTCCGAGCTCTGGTCGAAGGTGACCGCACAGCGCATGCTCAATTGCGTGCCGTCCTTGAGCTTGCGTATTTCTGCAATGGGCGCCAGTGGATGGAGACCGTTCTGCTCGCCGTCCAGTCCTACCAGGTCGCCATAGTTGAAGGCGTGGTAGAACTGATTGCCGTCTGCATAGGTGCCGAACAGTTCGAACCACACCCGCTGAAAGTGATGGATGAAGAACCAGCGATCGGCAAGGGCGCGTTCGGTGCCCTTCAGTGTGCTGACGTCGAGTACCGCATCCAACGCATAGCCTTCCAGATAGGGTTTGGGGAATGGCGGTGGTAACAACTCCAGGTTCAACACCGGCGATGGCGTTTTGTGCAGGCCCCGGATTACGAAGTACTGCACCTGGATAAAGTGCCCCTGCGCCTGGATGTTGGCACCCACTATATCAGGGGCGATGTCGGTGTACACGACCTTCGATGTATTGCCATTCTGGGTTTCGCAATAGGTACCAATTCCCGGGATTCCGCTCCAGCAGGTCTCGACTTGGTCGGTGGGCCGCAATTGCGCAATATTGGCCACGACGGTCGCTCCCCCTGTTGCGGCAACTGCCGCCAGTTGGTCGGGGTAGCGGGTTGCTTCTGCGACTTCCGGTCGTATCAGTGTGAGCGCTTTTCCTACAGTGATAAGCAGAACATCGGAAAAGCGTTTCGGGCTGTTATCCGCCGGTTGCAGTGTGTAGCTGAGACGAATTTCCCCATCGTTATTGGCAATGGCATATTTCGCGTCTACCGGAACCACGACCTGCCTGCCTGCCGTCGATGAGTTCAGTTTTATGTCATCACTGGTGGAACCGTTGCTGGCAGAACCTCTCAAAAACCACTCGAAAATGTCGCCGGGCGCCGTACGCGTTTCGGTCAAGGTCAAGTTGAGCGTGGTGCCAATAATGCTATCAATGTCCAAATTGTTGAACAGGTCTACATATTGCAGTTTCGGTTCGGGCATCGAGCGTACGGCTGCGCCGAAGGTCACTTCCAGAACTTCGGACTTGCGTACCGTCTGAATGCCTGAGCCCATGATCCGCATCCGGCCATCGTTGAAGAGGTAGAACACGAGGACCGTTCCCAGTCCGATGAAAGGCGAGAACTGCGCCTGGAGCACTGTGCGAGGGAGCGGAGGTGGTTCTTTTGCGCCTGCGAGCAGTTCTTCAGTGTACTCAACCAACCGGCCTAACTGGTCAAGGGCTTGCATGACGAAGGTCACGCTCCAGTCAGCGTCATAGGGTGAAATTTCTTTCGGGAAAAAAGCCTGGAAGTAGGGGGTTGATGGGTCAATAAAACCACCTTCGTTTTTATCGATGGTCATTGCCGGCATCGATCGTTTAACGCCGCTCACGGTGACGTTCAAGCGCCTGGAAGTGCCGAGGAGGCTGCCAGTGGACGTTTTCAGCTCGTATTCGATCTCCAAGTGACCGCCGATCACGGCTTCTGCGTCTTTTTTGTCCACTGGGGTCGTAGCTGACCGATCGATCCGAGCAGGAAATGGCGTGAGAAGTACGGTAGTGCGTCCACCGTCAGAGTCGATTAGGGTCAGTTTCACGTGGATCATCGCGCCAGCCGGCGTAGACACGCCATTGGGCAGCGTTTTAGGAATGACCACTTCGACTTTCAGCGGTTTTTCCCCGTCTTTGTCGTAGTCCAATTCGTCGACCGAATCCTCATCGACGGTGAAGTGCGCTCGGTTGAGCAACAGTTTGTTCAGGTCGGTTTCCACCCTTATGGGCTTCGACCACTGCGGCACTTCTCCCGAATAGTTGAACACGATGTCAAAGACCCGGAAGTAAATCACCACCCAGCCACTGCCCCCGGCGATGATGGTTGACTCCGGCACATGCACGACAATCGGCTTGATACCGTCGAGGTGGTCTTGATCTATCTCCTGGAATACCTTAAACCCGTTCCACCAGGTCTCAATAGTGTCCCCCTTCGCCATTCTCGGATAAGGATCAACTGTCAAGTCCACGCCTTCCTCAGCCCGTTCGGGGTCGAGTACACCGTCCACCAGATCAGGCGGTAGATGGATGACCAGTCGCGAGTGATAGTAGGGATTGGTGCTGACGCCACCGGGGCGGTCGGTTTTGACAAGCCAGGTTTCATAAGGGGAGGTGCTCGGGGTGCCGCTGCCCACTCGTGTCACTTGGCCAAAACACGGATAAATATAGCCCCTCGGCACCAACCCTTCTGGTATCACCAGCGTGACAAAGTTCTTATCCGGATCCAAATCTTCTTGCCTGATTTCACCGGCGGCAATGGCGTAAGTGAAACTGCCCATGAATAACTTGAACGTGTCGCCCTTATTGAAGTTGAACCACTTGCTGAAACGTACGGTAAGCCAGGGCTGCACCAGTCGAATGTTCAAACCGATATCAGCGCCTGGAATCGGTTGCACTGCGTCGCTGACAAACGGGGAGTCCAGCGGGTCGGCAATGACGGGGGGCTTTGGCCCATGGCGATGGGGCTTGCAGACAGGGCAGGGCGGGTTGGAGGACGTGAGTTTTTTCATAGTGAGCGCTCCTTATGCAGCATAAAGCTGGGTAAGGAAATCACACACCCCTCGGTGTGGCGCGTATAGCTGTCAAAGTTGACAGTAGCGACGGGTGGTCAGGCCAGGTTCTGCTCCGTCAAGCGCTGTACTGCCAACCGACGGTAGTGCGACGGGGTCATGCCCTTGAGCTGCTGGAAGCGCCGATTGAAGTTGGAAATGTTGTTGAAGCCCGACTCGAAACACACATCGGTCACGGGTTTTTCGCCATCGGCGAGCAGTTCGCACGACTTGCTGATGCGCAGGCGGTTGACGAATTCAACGAAGGTACGCCCGGTGGCCTGCTTGAACACCCTGGAAAAATAGGTGGGTTTCATCCCCAGGTAATCCGCCACCTCTTCGAGCGGCAACTCGCGCGCGTAGTGGGCAAAGATGTAATCCACCGCGCGGTTGGTGCGGTCGATGCTGTGCTCGTCCGCCAGTTGTGGCGTAGTCACACCGGACAGTAGCTGGTAGTCCTCGCAGGCGCTCAGCACCTCCAGCAGGATAAAGAAATGCCCCAGGCGCGCCATGCCCTGGGCGTCTTCGATGCGCTGCATCAAAGTCATGGCTTGGGCGATGGTCTTTTTGCAGCGAAATTCGATGCCGTACTGAGCGCGCTCCAGCAACGGCGCCAGGCTCTTTAACTCGGTAAAAATGTGGCTGCCGTGCTCGAACAACTCATCGGTGAAGTTCACCAGCATGTCGCGCTTGGGCACCACCTCGTCTTCCTCCACCTGGCTGATCCAGTTATGGGGCAGGTTGGGGCCGGTGAGAAACAGACTTTCCGGGTAGAAGTTGCCGATGTAGTCGCCGATAAACACCTTGCCGGAACTGGCGACGATCAGGTGCAGCTCGTATTCCTTGTGGAAGTGCCAGCGCACCAGCGGGCAGGGAAAACCGTGCTGGCGATAGATGATGGACAGGCCGTTGTGGTCGTCCATCAACTCGTAGGAAGGGTCGGTAATACGCGTTGCTCGGGTCATGCTGCCGTCGCTTTATTGTGGTTGCTGCGTAGGATAATGCCCCGTCGCGCGCCACCTCGCCAGCGTTGGTGTTTATACGACGCGGTTTTTCGCCTCGATCCACTGAGACATGTACTGCGTACTTTTATGGGCGTGGTGGCGCAGCATGCTGCCGGTGAAGTTATCGCGGCGGTGGGCATTTAGTGTGCTGCGGCACTGTTCCAGGCGGGCCACCAGTGCAGGGCCATGGACGTTCTGGTCATAGCGGCGGGCCAACAGATGGCGGCCGTTTTCCTGGGCCTGGGTCCAGCGTTTGCGGTCCTGGTAGAGCGCTACCGCAGCCGCGGCCAGGGCCTGTGCGCTGTGTTCGATCACGCCCGGCCAGGGTTGCTCGTCGCCCATGGCCTCGGCGCCGATGGGCGTGGTGATATTCGGTGTGCCGCAGAGCATCGCGTCCGCCAGCTTGCCCTTGATGCCGGCGCCGAACCGCAAGGGCGCCAGGCAGATACGCGCGGCGGTCATGACTTGCAGGGCATCTTCGGCCCAGTTCATCACATGAAAGCCTTGGGCCGGGTTGTGCAAGGCGGTGGCTTTGGGCGGGGTGTAGGCACCGTAGATATGCAGCTGCGCGCCCGGCAATTGCTGGCGGATCAACGGCCACAGGCTGTTTTTCATCCAGAGCACCGCATCCCAGTTGGGCGCGTGGCGGAAGTTGCCGATGCTGAGGAAGTGCGCGCGGTCTTCAAACGGTGCGAACGGTTCGGTCGGCGGCTCCAGCATCAGTGGGCACCAGTGGAGCAGGGCGGCCGGCACTTTGAAATGCTCGGTGAGCAAGCGGATTTCCACATCCGAGATCATCAGGCTGATATCGCAGCGGTAGATCGCCGCGATCTCGCGTTTGGCCAGGTCGGTGTCGGCCATCAGTTGGAACTCGGCCTGCAGCGCGGGGGAGAACAGTGCGCTGAAATCGTCGCTGTCGGGGTGCGCCTTCAGGTGATCCTTGAAACGCTGGTGACGGGCGTCGCGCAGGCTCTGCAGGTCGGAGGTTTCCAGCACGCGCAGGGCGTTGGGGCAGCATTTCTCGACGCGCCAGCCGAACTGTTCCTCCATCATGAAACGGTCGAACAGCACGATGTCCGGGGCCAGTTCGCGGATAAAGTCGTCGAAACTGCTGTTATTGAGTTCGATGGCGCATTCGGCGATGCCCAGCGCAGGCAAGTCGGCCTTGTGTTCGCCAATAGTGGCGGGGCTGCTGAAGGTGATGTCCCAACCTTGCGTAAGAAAACTCTCAAGGATTTGCATCATATGCCCGCCTGCGGCCGAGGAACGGGGTTCCGGCCAGACGTATCCAATGACCAGGACTTTGGTGGCAGGGGCATTCATCGACATCGTTTTCCTTGAGGGGCAGGGCACAAAGCGCGCAATTAAACCATAACCTACGGCATGACAATTTATGTTTGGCGGTAGGTAGCCAACGTACTTTGTGGTTAACTTCGGCCTCTCGAATTCGTTAAACCCAAATCAGCATAAGGATTCCGTTCATGGCTCAAGTCACCCTTCGTGGTAACCCTGTCCAGGTTGAAGGCGAATTGCCGAAAACCGGTTCCACCGCTCCTGAGTTCAGCCTTGTTGCTGTCGACCTGTCGGAAGCGTCCCTGGAAACTTTCGCTGGCAAGCGCAAGGTTCTGAACATCTTCCCAAGCGTTGACACCCCGACCTGCGCCACTTCGGTACGCAAGTTCAACGCCCAGGCCAACGACCTGAGCAACACCGTGGTGCTGTGCATCTCCTCTGACCTGCCGTTTGCCCAGAAGCGTTTCTGCGGCACCGAAGGCCTGGACAACGTGCTGAGCCTGTCGGACTTCCGCAACGCCGACTTCGCAGTGGACTACGGCGTTTCGCTGGCCGACGGCCCTCTGCAAGGCCTGACCGCCCGCGCCGTAGTGGTGCTGGACGAGAACAACAACGTGCTGCACAGCGAACTGGTGCCCGAAATCGGCCAAGAGCCGAACTACGAAGCAGCCCTGGCTGTTTTGAAGTAACTGTTTCGGTACGTTACTGTCGTTTTGCAGTAACACGCTTGATGCATGATTGCGGCCTGGCCTAGTCCAGGCCGTTTTTATTTGTGGTTCAGATGCTTAGCGAAACGGTCGATGAACTAAGGTCAGAAGTTAAAAGTTGTAAGCCCAAGGTAAATAGCCGGTAAAGGCGCTTTTCTAAATGCGCCCCAGTGCTTATCTTTCAGCCTCCCAAAGAAGAAGCTCTCGCGCCCAATGGTTGATCACTCCATGCAATCCTCCCCCCGTAAGTCCCGCCGCTGGCTGTTCGCCCTGCTTGTGCTGGTGGTTGTCGCCGGTTTGTGCTGGAAATTCTGGCCTGGCAGCCATAAAGAAGGCGCCGAGAAGCCTGCGGGCCATGCCGGCAAAACGGGGATGATGCGCCCTGGCTTCGGTGGTTCTACGGGCCCGGTGCCGGTGCGCGTGGCGCCTGCGGTATTGGGCGAGTTCCCTGTGTACTACAAGGCCTTGGGCACGGTGACCGCGCTCAACACCATCAATGTGCGCAGCCGGGTGGGCGGCGAACTGGTGAAGATCGCCTTTGAAGAAGGGCAGATGGTCAAGGCTGGCGACCTGCTCGCAGAAATCGACCCACGCAGTTACCAGAACGCCTTGCTCCAGGCCCAGGGCACGCTGATGCAGAACCAGGCCCAGCTGAAAAACGCCCAGGTCGATGTGCAGCGTTACCGCGACCTGTACGCCCAGGACAGCATCGCCAAGCAGACCCTGGACACCGCCGAAGCGCTGGTCCTGCAATACCAGGGCACGGTCAAGACCAACCAGGGCGCGGTGGATGACGCCAAGCTCAACCTCGAATTCACCAAGATCCGTGCGCCGATCAGCGGCCGGGTCGGCCTGCGTCAGGTGGACGTGGGCAACCTGGTGGCGGCCAACGACACCACGTTCCTGGCCGTGATCACCCAGACCCAGCCGATCAGCGTGGCCTTCACCCTGCCGGAAAATACCCTGGAAACCGTACTCACCCGCTACCACGCCGGCAACAAGCTGCCCGTGGAAGCCTGGGACCGTGGCGATGTGAAGCAACAGGCCGTCGGCGTGTTGCAGAGCCTGGACAACCAGATCGACGTCACCACCGGCACCCTGAAATTCAAGGCGCGTTTCGATAACAAGGACCAGGCGCTGTTCCCCAACCAGTTTGTCAATGTGCACCTGCTGGCCGACACCCTGCATAACGTGGTGCTGGCGCCGTCGGCGGCGATCCAGTTCGGCAACACCGGTACTTTCGTCTACGTGCTCGACGGCGACAAGAAGGTCAAGGTGCAGCCGCTGGTGGTGGGAGATACCGACGGCGACAACACCGTGATCAAGGGAGGCCTCAAGGCCGGCGACCGCGTGGTACTGGAAGGCACCGACCGCTTGAAGGACGGCAGCGAAATCGAAGTGGTCAACGATAGCAGTGAAGTGCCGACCACGCCGACTGAACACCTGCAAGGCAAGCCTGCGGCGAAAGGGGAGACCGGCACCACCGCCAGCAAGGCGCAAAAGGTCGGTTCATGAACCTGTCGCGGCTGTTTATCCTTCGCCCGGTCGCCACCACGCTGAGCATGCTGGCCATTGTGTTGGCCGGCATCATCGCTTATCGCCTGTTGCCGGTGTCGGCGTTGCCCCAGGTGGATTACCCGACCATCCGCGTGATGACCCTGTACCCCGGCGCCAGCCCGGATGTAATGACCAGTGCGGTCACCGCGCCTCTGGAGCGCCAGTTCGGGCAAATGCCCGGCCTTACGCAGATGGCCTCCACCAGTTCTGGCGGTGCGTCGGTGCTGACCCTGCGTTTCAACCTCGACATCAATATGGATGTCGCCGAGCAGCAGGTGCAGGCCGCGATCAACGCCGCGACCAACCTGTTGCCCAAGGACCTGCCGGCGCCGCCGGTGTACAACAAGGTCAACCCGGCGGATACCCCGGTGCTGACCCTGGCAATCACGTCCAAGACCATGCTGCTGCCCAAGCTCAATGACCTGGTCGACACGCGCATGGCGCAGAAGATCGCGCAGATCAGCGGCGTCGGCATGGTCAGCATCGCCGGCGGCCAGCGCCAGGCCGTGCGCATCAAGGTCAACCCCGAGGCCCTGGCGGCCAATGGCTTGAACCTGTCGGACGTGCGCACCCTGATCGCCGCGTCCAACGTCAACCAGCCCAAGGGCAACTTCGACGGCCCCACCCGTGTGTCGATGCTCGACGCCAACGACCAGTTGGTCTCGCCCCAGCAATACGCCGAACTGATCCTCGCCTACAACAATGGCGCGCCGCTGCGCCTCAAAGACGTGGCCCAGATCGTCGACGGCGCCGAAAACGAACGCCTCGCCGCCTGGGCCAATGAAAACCAGGCCGTGCTGCTGAATATCCAGCGCCAGCCGGGCGCCAACGTGATCGAGGTGGTGGACCGCATCAAGGCGCTGCTGCCGAGCATCACCGACAACTTGCCCGCCGGCCTCGACGTGACGGTGCTAACCGACCGCACCCAGACCATCCGCGCCTCGGTCAAGGACGTGCAGCACGAATTGCTCATCGCCATTGCCCTGGTGGTGATGGTGACGTTCCTGTTCCTGCGCCGGGTCAGCGCCACGATCATTCCGTCCATTGCCGTGCCGCTGTCCCTGGTGGGCACCTTTGGCGTGATGTACCTGGCGGGATTCTCCATCAACAACCTGACGCTGATGGCCCTGACCATCGCCACCGGGTTTGTGGTGGACGATGCCATCGTGATGCTGGAGAACATTTCCCGTTACATCGAAGAAGGTGAAACCCCGCTGGCCGCCGCGCTCAAGGGCGCCAAGCAGATCGGCTTCACCCTGATTTCCCTGACGCTGTCGCTGATCGCGGTACTGATTCCGCTGCTGTTCATGGCCGACGTAGTCGGGCGCCTGTTCCGAGAGTTCGCCATCACCCTGGCGGTGGCGATCCTGATTTCCCTGGTGGTATCCCTGACCCTCACGCCCATGATGTGCGCGCGTTTGCTCAAGCGTGAGCCGAAGGAAGAGGAACAAAGCCGCTTTTACAAGGCCAGCGGCGCCTGGATCGATTGGTTGATCGCGCGTTACGCCAGCATGTTGCAGTGGGTACTCAAGCATCAGCCGCTGACCCTGCTGGTGGCCATCGCTACCTTGGGCCTCACCGTGTTCCTGTACCTGATCGTGCCCAAGGGCTTCTTCCCGGTGCAGGACACCGGTGTGATCCAGGGCATTTCCGAAGCGCCGCAGTCGATCTCCTTCGCGGCCATGAGCCAGCGCCAGCAGGAACTGGCCAAGATCATCCTGGCCGATCCGTCGGTGGAAAGCCTGTCTTCCTACATTGGTGTGGACGGAGACAACGCCACCCTCAACAGCGGGCGTTTGCTGATCAACCTCAAGGCCCACGGCCAGCGTGACTTGAGCGCGGCCCAGGTGATCACGCGTTTGCAGCCGGAAATCGACAAGCTGGTGGGGATCCGCCTGTTTATGCAGCCGGTGCAGGACCTGACCATCGAAGACCGTGTGAGCCGTACCCAGTACCAGTTCAGCATGTCGTCGCCGGATGCCGAGTTGCTGGCCCTGTGGAGCGACAAACTGGTCCACGCGTTGAGCCAATTGCCCGAACTCACTGACGTCGCCAGCGACCTGCAGGACAAGGGCCTGCAGGTGTACCTGGTGATCGACCGCGACGCGGCGTCGCGCCTGGGCGTCAGCGTGTCGACCATCACCGACGCGCTGTACGACGCCTTCGGCCAGCGGCAGATTTCCACGATCTACACCCAAGCCAGCCAGTACCGCGTGGTATTACAGGCCCAGTCCGGCGAAACCCTCGGCCCGGATGCATTGAATCAGATCCACGTGAAAACCACCGACGGCGGCCAGGTGCGTTTGTCCAGCCTGGCCCGTGTGGAGCAGCGCCAGGCGCAATTGGCGATTGCGCATATCGGCCAGTTCCCGGCAGTGATGATGTCGTTCAACCTGGCCCCCGGCGTTGCGCTGGGCAAAGGTGTGGAGCTGATCAACCAGACCCAGAAAGACATCGGCATGCCGGTGGGCGTGCAGACTCAGTTCCAGGGCGCGGCCCAGGCCTTCGAAGCCTCGCTGTCGAGTACGTTGCTGCTGATCCTGGCGGCGGTGGTCACCATGTATATAGTGCTGGGTGTGCTCTACGAGAGTTATATCCACCCGATCACTATTCTCTCGACCTTGCCGTCGGCAGCCGTCGGAGCGTTGTTGGCGTTGCTGCTCAGTGGCAATGACCTGGGCATGATCGCGATCATCGGCATCATCTTGTTGATCGGTATCGTCAAGAAGAACGCGATCATGATGATCGACTTCGCCCTCGACGCCGAACGCAACCAAGGCCTCGACCCGCAGACCGCGATCTACCAGGCGGCGCTGCTGCGCTTCCGGCCGATCCTGATGACCACGCTGGCCGCACTGTTCGGCGCGGTGCCGTTGATGCTGGCCACGGGTTCCGGCGCGGAACTGCGCCAGCCCCTGGGCCTGGTGATGGTCGGTGGTCTGCTGGTGAGCCAGGTGCTCACCCTGTTCACCACGCCGGTCATCTACCTGTACTTCGATCGCCTGGGCCGTCGCTGGCGCAAAGAGCCGCAAAGCCTGGAGCCGGTTGAGTCATGAACCTGTCCGGACCATTCATCCGCCGGCCGGTCGCGACCATGCTGTTGAGCCTGGCGATCCTGTTGCTGGGCGGCGTGAGCTTCAACCTGTTGCCGGTGTCGCCGCTGCCGCAGATCGACTTCCCGGTGATCGTGGTGTCGGCCAGCTTGCCCGGCGCGAGCCCCGAGGTGATGGCGTCTACCGTGGCGACGCCGCTGGAGCGCTCGTTCGGCGCGATTGCCGGCATCACCACTATGAGCAGCTCGTCGAGCCAGGGTTCTACGCGGGTGATCCTGGCGTTTGACTCCGACCGCGATATCAACGGCGCGGCGCGGGAAGTGCAGGCGGCGATCAATGCCTCGCGCAACCTGCTGCCCAGCGGTATGCGCAGCATGCCGACCTATAAGAAGATCAACCCGTCCCAGGCGCCGATCATGGTGCTGTCGCTGACCTCGGACGTGTTGCAGAAGGGCCAGCTGTACGATTTGGCCTCTACCATTCTGTCGCAGAGCCTGTCCCAGGTGCCTGGCGTCGGTGAAGTGCAGATCGGCGGCAGTTCCTTGCCGGCGGTGCGCATCGAACTCGAACCCAAGGCCCTCGACCAGTACGGCGTGGCCCTCGACGATGTGCGCAACACCATCGCCAACGCCAACCAGCGTCGGCCCAAGGGTTCCCTGGAAGACAGCCAGCGCAACTGGCAGATCCAGGCCAACGACCAGTTGGAAAAGGCCAAGGACTACGAGCCGCTGCTGATCCGCTACCAGAACGGCGCGGCCCTGCGCCTGGGCGATGTGGCCAAGATCAGTGACGGCGTGGAAGACCGCTACAACAGCGGGTTCTTCAACAACGAGCCGGCGGTGCTGCTGGTGATCAACCGCCAGTCTGGCGCCAACATCATCGAAACTGTCCGGCAAATCAAGGCGCAGTTGCCGGCGTTGCAGGCGGTGCTGCCGTCCAGCGTCAAGCTGAGCCTGGCCATGGACCGTTCGCCGGTGATCACCGCGACCTTGCATGAAGCCGAGATGACCTTGCTGATTGCCGTGGGCCTGGTGATCCTGGTGGTGTACCTGTTCCTGGGTAACTTCCGCGCCTCGCTGATCCCGACCCTGGCGGTGCCGGTGTCACTGGTGGGCACCTTTGCGGTGATGTACCTGTATGGGTTCTCGCTGAACAACTTCTCGTTGATGGCGTTGATCCTGGCCACCGGGTTGGTGGTGGACGATGCCATCGTGGTGCTGGAGAACATTTCCCGGCATATCGACGAAGGCGTGCCGCCAATGAAAGCGGCGTACCTGGGCGCCCAGGAAGTCGGCTTTACCTTGCTGTCGATGAACGTGTCGCTGGTGGCGGTGTTCCTGTCGATCCTGTTCATGGGCGGGATCGTCACCAACCTGTTCCGCGAGTTTTCCATCACCTTGTCGGCGGCGATCATTGTGTCGCTGATTGTTTCGCTGACCCTGACCCCGATGCTCTGCGCGCGCTGGCTCAAACCGCATGTAAAGGGTGAAATGACCGGTTTGCAGCGCTGGAGCCAGAAGGTCAACGACCGCATGGTCGCCGGCTACGCCACCAGCCTGGACTGGGTGCTGCGCCATCGACGCCTGACCTTGCTCAGCCTGTTGCTGACCATCGGCATGAACGTCGCGCTTTATGTGGTGGTGCCCAAGACCTTCATGCCCCAGCAGGACACCGGCCAGTTGATCGGTTTTGTGCGCGGTGATGACGGCCTGTCGTTCAGCGTGATGCAGCCGAAGATGGAAACCTTCCGCAAAGCGGTGCTCAAGGACCCGGCGGTACTCAGCGTGGCCGGCTTCATCGGCGGCAACAACGGCACCAACAATGCGGTGATGCTGGTGCGCCTTAAACCCATCAGCGAGCGCAAGGTTTCCGCCCAGGCGGTGATCGAGCGCCTGCGCAAGGACGTGCCGCTGGTGCCAGGCGGGCGGTTGTTCCTGATGGCTGACCAGGACCTGCAATTTGGCGGCAGCCGCGACCAGACCAGCGCGCAGTATTCCTACATCCTGCAAAGCGGCGACCTGGCGGCCTTGCGCCTGTGGTACCCGAAAGTGGTGGCCGCCTTGCGCGAGCTGCCGGAACTCACCGCCATCGACGCCCGCGAAGGCCGGGGCGCGGCGCAGGTCACGCTGATTGTCGACCGCGACCAGGCCAAGCGCCTGGGCATCGACATGGACATGGTCACGGCGGTGCTCAACAACGCCTACAGCCAGCGGCAGATTTCCACCATCTACGACAGCCTCAACCAGTACCAGGTGGTGATGGAGGTCAATCCCAAATACGCCCAGGACCCGATCACCCTCAACCAGATGCAGGTGATCACGGCCGATGGTGCGCGAGTGCCGTTGTCGACCATTGCCCACTATGAGAACAGCCTGGCCGACGACCGCGTCAGCCACGAAGGCCAGTTCGCCTCGGAAAACATCGCCTTCGACATGGCGCCCGGCGTGACGGTGGAGCAGGGCACGGCCGCCATCGAACGGGCGATTGCCAAGGTTGGCCTGCCGGAAGACGTGATCGCCAAGATGGCCGGCACCGCGGATGCCTTCGCCGCCACGCAGAAGGGCCAGCCGTTCATGATCCTCGGCGCGCTGGTGGCGGTTTACCTGGTGCTGGGCATTCTGTATGAGAGCTACATTCACCCGCTGACCATCCTCTCGACCTTGCCGTCGGCCGGTGTCGGCGCGATGCTCGCGATCTACCTGACCGGGGGCGAGTTCAGCCTGATCTCCTTGCTGGGCCTGTTCCTGCTGATCGGCGTGGTGAAGAAAAACGCGATCCTGATGATCGACCTGGCCTTGCAGCTGGAGCGCCACGACGGCTTGGGCCCGTTGGAATCGATCCGCAGCGCCTGCCTGTTGCGTTTGCGCCCGATTCTGATGACCACCCTGGCCGCCATCCTCGGTGCCTTGCCGTTGCTGCTGGGTGCGGGCGATGGTGCTGAAATGCGCCGTCCGTTGGGCCTGACGATTATCGGCGGCCTGGTGTTCAGCCAGGTCCTGACCCTTTACACCACTCCGGTGGTCTACCTCTATCTCGACCGCGCGCGCCATCGCTTCAATAAATGGCGCGGCGTGCGTACCGATGCTGCCCTGGACACTGCGCTATGACCGATTCAACCTTTGCCCGACTGGCCCTGTTCCGTGGCTCCCGTGTGGCGAGCCTGGTGCTGTGCGGCGTGCTGCTCAGCGCTTGCGCCGTCGGCCCTGACTACAAGCGCCCTGAAGTCATTGAACCGGCGCAATTCAAGGAAGCCCAGGGCTGGCGCCAGGCCACCCCCAGCGATTCCCTGGCCCGTGGCGCCTGGTGGGAGCTTTACGGCGACCGTCAGCTCAATGACCTGGTGGTGCGCCTGAACACGTCCAACCAAACCGTGGCGCAGGCCGAAGCGCGCTTTCGCCAGGCCCAGGCGCTGGTGCGCAGCTCCCGTGGCGCGTTTTACCCCACCGTTGACCTGAGCGCAGGGAAAACCCGCGCCAGCCAGGGCACCGGTAGCAGTAACGCCAGCCTGAGCAGTTCCAGCAGCGGTATCCGCGACACCCTCAATGCCCAGTTGGGCGTGAGCTGGGAAGCGGATATCTGGGGCAAATTGCGCCGGGGCCTGGAAGCCAACGAAGCCAGCGCTGAAGCCAGCTCGGCGGACCTGGCGGCGATGCGTCTGAGCCAGCAGTCCGAACTGGTGCAAAGCTACCTCCAACTGCGGGTCATGGATGAACAGACGCGCTTGCTGCAAGCCACGCTGGAGACCTATCAACGCTCCTTGCAAATGACCGAAAACCAGTACCGCGCCGGAGTCTCCGGCAAGGACGCGGTGGCCCAGGCACAAACCCAGCTCAAGACCACCCAGGCCAGCCTGATCGACCTGATCTGGCAGCGCGCCCAGCTGGAAAACGCGATTGCCGTGTTGATCGGCGAGGCGCCGGCCAATTTCAACCTGGCGGTGAGCAAGGACATCCCGGCATTGCCGCAGATTCCCGTGAGCCTGCCGTCGCAACTGCTGGAGCGCCGTCCGGACATTGCTTCGGCCGAACGCTCGGTGATCGCCGCCAATGCCAATATCGGCGTGGCCAAGGCTGCCTACTACCCGGACCTGAGCCTGAGCCTGGCCGGTGGTTACTCCAGCAGCACCTATGCCGACTGGATCAGCCTGCCGAATCGCTTCTGGTCGGTGGGGCCAAAGCTGGCCATGACGCTGTTTGACGGCGGCCAGCGTTCGGCGGAAGTCGACCGCACCGTGGCCAGCTACGACGAGACTGTCGCCAAGTACCGCCAGACCGTGCTGGATGGGTTCCGTGAAGTGGAAAACTACATGGTGCAACTCAAAGTGCTGGAAGACGAGGCGGTGGTCAGCAATGAAGCACTCGACGCCGCCCGTGAGTCGTTGCGCCTGACCCAGAACCAGTACAAGGCGGGGCTGATTGCTTACCTGGATGTGGTCACCACGCAAGCGACCGCACTGAGCAACGAACGCACGGTACTGACCCTTTTGCAGACGCGCCTGGTGGCCAGTGTGCAATTGATCGCGGCATTGGGCGGTGGTTGGGACGGGCAGACACCGATTGCCGAGAAGGACTGATTTTGGCGGGGTGTGCAGCCAGTTGATTGACGTCAAAATGCCACTAATGGCCCTCTGATAATTAATCAACTGCTCAAGAATTATTCTCGCTACAATCGCCCGCTTTGCCACCTGGCACGGGCTTCTCAGGCCCGCTGCGCACGAGAAGTCCCATGCTCATCGGTAGTTATTCCCCCTCACTGGTCGTGATTTCGCTGTTCGTTGCGATCCTGGCTTCCTACACCGCGTTGGACCTTTCCGGCCGCATTGCCACCGCCAAGGGGCGCGCCGTGTATTTGTGGATTGCCGGTGGGGCAATCGCCATGGGGATCGGCGTCTGGTCGATGCACTTCATCGGCATGCTGGCACTGCGCTTGCCGTTTGCCCTGGGCTTCGATTTGGGCATCACGGCGTTGTCGTTATTGATCGCGGTGTTGTCCAGCGGCTTTGCCTTGTGGCTGATCAGCCAGCCGCGTTTGCCCGCCTGGCAACTGGGGTTTGGCGCGCTGGTCATGGGCACCGGCATTGCGTGCATGCATTACACCGGCATGGCCGCCATGCGTATGACCCCAGGCATCGACTATGACCCCGCCTTGTTTGGCGCATCGTTGCTGATCGCGGTGGTCGCGTCTGGCGCGGCGTTGTGGATCGCCCACAATTTGCGTCGTAACACACCGTACGTGCGCCTTTTACGGGGGGGCGCAGCGGTGGTGATGGGCTTTGCCATCGTCGGCATGCATTACACCGGCATGGCCGCCGCACGTTTTGCCGATGAGAGTTTCTGCGGGGCCGCATTGAACGGCTTGAGCGGCAAGGGCCTGGATAACCTGGTATTGGTCACGACCCTGGCGGTACTGGCCATCGCCTTGCTCACCTCGTTGCTCGATGCGCGCCTGGAAGCGCGTACGGCGGTGCTGGCCGATTCCCTCACCCAAGCCAACCAGGAACTGACCCATCTGGCCCTGCACGACATGCTCACCGGCCTGCCCAACCGTACGTTGCTTGCGGACCGCATTCAGCAAGCCATGCAGGCCGTTAAAGAGCAGGGCGGTTGCTTCGCGCTGATGTTTATCGACCTCGATGGCTTCAAGCCAGTCAACGATGCGTTTGGTCACCATATGGGTGACCAGTTGCTGCGCGAAGTGGGCCTGCGCCTGCGCGAAGACTTGCGCAGCCAGGACACCTTGGCGCGTATCGGCGGCGACGAGTTTGTGTTGCTGGTGCAACTGACCCAGCCGGACGATGCCCTGGGCCTTGCCGAACGCCAGGTGATCCTGATCAACCGCGCCTTCCAGGTGGCCGAGCATGAGCTGAAGATCTCCGCCAGTGTCGGCATCGCGATGTTCCCGGGCAACGGCAACAACCCTCAGGAACTGTTGATGAACGCCGACGCCGCGATGTACCACGCCAAGGGCATGGGCAAGAACGGCTACAGCTTCTTTGATGCGTCGATGAATACCAACGCGCGCAAGCAATTGCAGTTGTTGCAGGACCTGCGCAATGCCGTGGAACAGGAACAGTTTCGCCTGTACTACCAACCCAAGTTCGACGCGGTCAGCGGTATTCCGGTCGGTGCCGAAGCCCTGCTGCGCTGGGAGCACCCGCAACAGGGGCTGCTGCTGCCGGCGATGTTTATCGAGTTGGCGGAAAAAACCGGGTTGATCATTCCCATCGGCGAATGGGTACTCAACGAAGCCTGCCGTCAAATGAGCCTGTGGTACGCCCAGGGTTATGAAGACTGGCGCATCGCCGTGAACCTCTCGGCCTTGCAGTTCTGCCACGCCGGGCTGGTCAAAAGTGTGGCGGTGGCGCTGGAACGGCACCAACTGCCGGCCAACAGCCTGACCCTGGAAATCACCGAAACCACGGCCATGAGCGACGCCGACGCGAGCATGACGGTGTTGCAGCAGCTGTCGGACATGGGCGTCGATTTGTCCATCGACGACTTTGGCACCGGCTACTCCAGTCTGATGTACCTCAAGCGCCTGCCGGCCAACGAGCTGAAGATCGACCGTGGCTTTGTGCGTGACCTGGAACACGACAGCGACGACGCGGCCATCGTCTCGGCCATCGTCGCCCTTGGCCAGGCCCTGGGATTACGGATTGTTGCCGAAGGTGTCGAGACGGATGTGCAGCAGAATTTCCTGACACGGCTTGGGTGCAATTCCCTACAGGGTTACCTGCTGGGTCACCCGTTGCCGGCAGAGGGCTTCATGGCGGATATCCAGCGCGCCGAAGAGGCCGTTGCGCCTGACAAAAGCCCTGCGTGACAGGTATTCTTGGATCCAACCCTAAACATCAGGTTGAATCAGGAGACCGCACGCATGGACAAAGTCGTCATCATCACCGGGGGCAGTCGTGGGATTGGCGCCGAGACGGCGTTGCTGGCCGCTCGCCAGGGCTATCGTATCTGCATCAACTACCAGTCCGACGAAGCGGCGGCCCACCGTGTGCTCGAACAGGTGCGTGCACTGGGCGCCCAAGCCATTGCCGTGCGGGCGGATGTGAGTATCGAAGATGAGGTGATCGCGCTGTTCAACCGGGTGGACGCCGAGCTGGGCCGTGTCACCGCACTGGTCAATAATGCGGGCACGGTGGGGCACAAGTCCCGCGTTGACGAGATGTCCGAATTCCGCATCCTGAAAATCATCAAGACCAACGTGCTCGGCCCGATCCTGTGTGCCAAGCATGCGGTGCTGCGTATGTCGCCCAAGCATGGCGGGCAGGGCGGCAGTATCGTCAACGTGTCGTCAGTGGCGGCGCGCCTGGGGTCGCCGGGTGAGTATGTCGACTACGCCGCGTCCAAAGGCGCACTCGACACCTTCACCATTGGGTTGTCGAAAGAGGTGGCGGGTGAAGGCATTCGGGTCAACGCGGTGCGCCCTGGCTATATCTTCACCGACTTCCACGCCTTGAGCGGCGACCCGGACCGCGTCAGCAAGTTGGAGTCCGGTATTCCCATGGCCCGTGGCGGGCGCCCGGATGAGGTGGCAGAGGCGATTATCTGGTTGCTGTCGGATAAGGCTTCGTACGCGACCGGGACGTTCCTCGATCTGGGCGGTGGACGTTAAGCACCCGCTTTTCAGGTCCGTAGATGGCGCAGCACGTCGTACCCTTTACGGGAAAATGCCTGTAGCAGGCTGGCTTCCGAATTGTCGAGGGTGCTGTAGCCATCACTGGCGACGCCGTCGACCTGTCCGTTACGGCTATGGCTGGCATTCAAGTGGCGGTCGTCCAGGTTGTCCAGAAAACGCAATACCTTGTCCAGGTCGAAGGCCGCATTGGCCCTGGCGTCCGGTTCCGGGTTGGCGGTGGTCCAGTCACCGACCTGCATCTTCAGGTCATCCAGTAAGTGGTCATGATTGCGGTCATCGAGCAAGTGCTGCAGAACGGGGCTTTGCTCGATGATTCTGTCTGCCGATCGATGATCGCCAGCGGGACGGCCCATGGGGCCTGTCATTTCGCGCACCTGTTGCTGTTCGGCCGCACGCATGTAGTGGGGTGGAACAGGTAGCTGTGCAGGAGTAGAGACGGCGGGCATGTGCATGAGAACCTCCAGGCGGAATTCGGCAAGGCGCATGTTCAGGCGTGATGCATGCGCTTTTTTGTGTGGCGCCTGGTGGCGTGGGGTTCCGGCTTAAAACGAGCGAACAATGCGCCCCAATGTTTCCATGGCTTTCTCCGACGCCTCAGTCCACGGGCTGCCGTAGTTCAAGCGAATGCAGTTCCGAAAGCGCTGGGTGGCCGAGAAGATCGGCCCCGGCGCGATGCTGATGCCTTGCGCCAACGCCATCTGGAACAACTTCAACGAATCTGTCTGCTCCGGCAGTTCCAGCCACAGGAAATACCCGCCGGCCGGTTGGCTGACCCGCGTTTGTGCCGGGAAATAGCGGGCGATAGCGGCCAGCATCGCGCTTTGCTGTTCCTCCAGGGCATAGCGCAGTTTGCGCAGGTGCCGGTCATAGCCGCCGTGCTGCAAGTAATCGGCAATCGCCGCCTGGGCCGGCATTGACGGGCAGAGCGAGGTCATCAGCTTCAGGCGTTCAACCTTCTGCGCAAAACGTCCGGCCGCCACCCAACCCACGCGATAGCCGGGGGCCAGGCTTTTGGCGAAGGAGCCGCAATGCATCACCAGGCCTTCGGTGTCGAAGGCCTTGGCGGGTTTCGGCGCCTGTTGGCCGTAATACAGTTCGGCGTACACATCGTCTTCGATCAGCGGCACCTGATGTCCGCGCAGCAGTTCCACCAGCGCCTGTTTCTTGGCTTCCGGCAGGGTCGCGCCCATGGGGTTCTGGAAGCTGGTCATGGTCCAGCAGGCCTTGATCGGGTAGCGCTCCAGGGTTTGCGCGAGGGCGTTGAGGTCGATGCCATCGCGCGGGTGCACGGGGATTTCCACGGCCTTGAGTTTCAAGCGCTCCAGCACTTGCAGGCAGGCGTAGAACGCCGGGGCCTCGATGGCCACCAGGTCACCCGGTTCGGTGACGGCTTGCAGGCAAAGGTTCAACGCCTCCAAGGCGCCGTTGGTGATCAGCAGTTCTTCCATGGGCAGCATCAGGCCGCCGACCATGTAGCGCAGGGCGATCTGCCGACGCAGTTGCGGGTTGCCCGGCGACATGTCGGTGACCACCAGGCGCGGGTCCATTTCGCGGCTGGCGCTGGCCAGGGAGCGGGCCAGGCGCGGTAGCGGGAACAGCATGGGGCTGGGGAACGCCGAGCCGAACGGTACGGTGTTAGGGTCTTTGATCGAGTCGAGTACCGAGAACACCAGTTCGCTAACGTCCACCTCGGTGGACTCATGCACCTGCTCGCTCACCACCGGCTCGGAAAACGGGCTGGGCGCATGGGTGTTGACGAAGTAGCCCGAACGCGGCCGCGCGCGGATCAGGCCACGGCGCTCCAGCAGGTAGTAGGCCTGGAATACCGTGGACGGGCTGATGCCGTAGGTCTGGCTGGCATAGCGTACCGACGGCACCCGCTGGCCGGGGCCGAGGACGCCGGAGCGGATCAGTTCTGCAATGTCGTCGGCGAATTTTTCGTAGCGTTTCATGGGGGCTCAGTCAGTGTGAGTGTTTTTATCGGTTCAACGGCGCCACAAAGCGGCTGTCGGCAATGCTGTAGATCCCCGGCTCATCCACGTCCGAGACTTTGAAACGCAAGGTCTGCGAACTGCTCGCCGGTTTATCCGCCAGCAATGCCACCGACACCGGCACATCGCTGATTTCCCCCGGCGCCAGGCTGATCTCGGTCTTGCCTTGCAACTGGAAGCCGTCGGCGTCCACCAGTTCCAGGCGATAGTCTTGGCGCTGCTGGGTCTTGTTGATCACTTTGAGGCTGTAGATGTTTTCGATCAAACCCTGGGCATTCTCGCGGAACATGCCACGGTCCTTGGTTACGTCCAGCGACACCATCGGCCGTTCCACCAGCGCCACCACCAACGCAGCAATCATCACCAGCAGCACGGCACTGTAGCCGATCAGGCGCGGCCTTAGCAGGTGCGTCTTGCCGCCTTGCAGTTGATGTTCGCTGGTGTAGCTCACCAGGCCACGCGGGTAGCCCATTTTGTCCATGATCGAATCGCAGGCGTCGATGCACGCCGCGCAGCCGATGCACTCCATTTGCAGGCCGTCGCGGATGTCGATGCCGGTGGGGCAGACCTGCACGCACAGCTGGCAGTCGATGCAGTCACCCAGGCCGACGTCGGCGGGTTTGACGTCACGTTTGCGCGGGCCACGGCTTTCGCCACGGGCCACGTCGTAGGAAATGGTCAGGGTGTCCTTGTCGAACATCACGCTCTGGAACCGCGCATACGGGCACATGTGCATGCACACCGCTTCGCGCAGCCAGCCGGCGTTGATGTAGGTGGCGCCGGTAAAAAACAGCACCCAGAACAAACTGACGCCGCCCATCTGCCAGGTCAACAGTTCAGCCGCCAAGGGGCGGATCGGCGTGAAATAACCGACAAAGGTCAGCCCCGTCAGCACGCTGATGCCCAGCCACAAGGTGTGCTTGGCCGAGCGTCGCGCCAGTTTGTTCAGGCTCCAGGGCGCCGCTTGCAGCTTGATACGTTGATTACGTTCGCCTTCGGTGACTTTTTCGCACCACATGAACAGCCAGGTAAACGAGCTCTGCGGGCAGGTGTAGCCGCACCACACACGGCCGGCAAACACGGTGATCGCAAACAGGCCGAAGGCGCAGATGATCAACAGCGCCGACAACAGGATGAAGTCCTGCGGCCAGAAGGTTGCGCCAAAGATATGGAATTTGCTTTCAGCCAGGTCCCACAGTACGGCCTGCCGATCGTCCCAGTTCAGCCACACGGTGCCGAAAAACGCCAGGAACAGGAAGGCTGCTCCGCTCACGCGCAAGGTACGGAACAGGCCGGTGAAACTGCGGGTATGAATCAGGTTGTCGCTGGATTTGGCCTTCACCTTCTTTGGGTGTGTAGGCTCAAAAATTTCCACGGTTGGGATGTGTTCGCTCATGGTCGTTCGCTCATCAGCCTCCATCAGGCGGATGAACTATGCGCGTCGCGCTGTTTGCATAACAGACTCAGGTATGACGATAAAAAGCGGATCAGATGGAGCGGTGAGTGCCCGCTGCGACAATGTGCTGCACCCCATGGCGCCAGGGGTGCAGCGTTATTTCGAGGGCGCTGACACAGATCAATTAAATCAGCGAACCAGGTTCTTCGGCCTTCACATGCTGGCGTCCGTCGTGGGCACCGGCCACTGTCAGG
The DNA here is from genome assembly GCF_013386605.1 of Pseudomonas sp. IPO3749. NCBI lineage: Bacteria > Pseudomonadati > Pseudomonadota > Gammaproteobacteria > Pseudomonadales > Pseudomonadaceae > Pseudomonas > Pseudomonas sp. IPO3749. Next base: position 44,038 of record NZ_JACARN010000035.1, read on the forward strand.
GCGTCGGCCTCGGCCTCGGTGATATAGATCCGTTCAGCGGCCAACTCCACGTAGGACATGGACTTGTCGAAGTCGGTAACAATATTGACCCGGGTCGCTGGCACGCTCTGTTCCTGTCCGTTGTCATCGAGCATGAAGTAGCACAGTTGGTTTTCGATACGAATGGGCATGCCGTTCTCCTGATTTATAGGCTAAGAGTTCTAGGGCTATGAGCGTTAGGGGGTAGCGATGTGACAGGGTTCCAGGCAACTGACTGGCGGTCGTCGCTGTCCACCCTTTACCAACCCAGATAAAGGACAGCCCAGATGGACGCGTGGTGGCATGAAGTGTGGCAAACCCTGCAGGCTGAATTCGCCGACATTGGCGACGCCAAGCAGCTCACCCAGATTACCGTGCGCCTGCTGATCGCCGCGATCCTGGGCGGCATTCTCGGCTTTGAGCGAGAGAGCAAGGGCAAGGCCGCCGGGGTGCGCACCCATATGCTGGTGGCGCTGGGCGCTGCCTTGTTTGTGATGGTGCCGCAAATGTCCGGTAATCAGGCGGACGCCATGAGCCGGGTGGTGCAGGGCGTGATTGCCGGGATCGGCTTCTTGGGCGCCGGTACGATCATCAAGGGCAAGGATGATGAAGAGGGCCACGTCAAAGGCCTGACCACCGCCGCCGGCTTGTGGATGACCGCTGCGATTGGGGTCTCGGCCGGGTTGGGCCGGGAATCGACAGCGGTGCTGAGTACCTTGCTGGCGCTGGCGGTGTTCAGCGTGATGCCAAAGATCGTCAAGCGTTTTGAGAAGGACTGACGATCACGGGCGGCATGGTCGTCGGCGGTTCTTCCACCGGTGGCGGTTCGTTCTCGGGTGGTTCTTGTTCCGGAATCGGTTCCGGTTCGGTCGGCGGCAGGGTGGGTTTGTCGATATTCGGGTCCGGCGTTTCCGCTGGGATCGGGATATTCATCGGTGTGGCCTCCTTTGTGCTTTGCTCTATCGGTGGACAGCCGCCGAGGCGAATTGATTCCCCGCCCGATGGCGGCACATCCAGCTGAACTTTTAACCGGAGCCCAGGCTCGGACCTATTACGGCTTTGCTCAGGAAGAGCCCGGCCGCCTCAGAATTCGGATCAAGCAAAGAGCGTCCACAGGGCGTAAGGGGAAGATGCTCGATGACTGCTGAAACAGACTCCTTGTTACCACTGTCCCAGGCACTGTTGCTGCCCAGGATCGCAATCGAAAGCACCACCCCCGTGATTGATGGCGGCGAATTTGCCGTCAAGGCCGTGGTCGGCCAGCGGGTCAATGTCACCAGCAAAGTGTTTGCCGACGGCCATGACAAGCTCGCCGTGCTGATCCGCTGGCGCCCGCTGCAAGACGAAAGCTGGCACAGCGTGGTCATGACCGACGTGGGCAACAACGGCTGGGAAGGCGCGTTTACCGTGGCCCAGCAAGGCCCTCACGAATACTGCATCGAAGCCTGGATCGATACCTTCGCCAGCTTTTGCTATGAGTTGCGCAAGAAGCATGAGGCCGGCGTGCCGGTCAGCCTGGAATTGCAGGAAGGCCGCAGCCTGGTGCTACTGGCCGCCGAGCGCAGTGACAACGAGCTGCGTGACCGCCTCATGCTGTTGCACCATGAACTCTCCGGCCTGCTGGAAACCGAGCAGGTTGCGCTGTTTTTGCACGAAGACAGTGCACACCTGATGACCCAGGCCGATCACCGCGCCTACCTGAGCATCAGCACCGTCTACCCGATTGATGTGGAGCGCGAGGCGGCGCTGTTTGCCAGCTGGTATGAGCTGTTCCCGCGCTCGATCACTGAAGATCCGGCGCGTCACGGCACCTTTAATGACGTGCATTCACGCTTGTCGATGATCCATGACATGGGTTTTGACGTGCTGTACTTCCCGCCGATCCACCCCATCGGCCGCAGCCACCGCAAAGGCAAGAACAATTCCCTGACCGCCGGCCCCGATGATCCGGGCAGCCCCTATGCCATCGGCAGCGAGGACGGCGGCCATGAAGCGATTCACCCGCAACTGGGCAGCCGCGATGATTTCCGCCGCCTGGTCCAGGCCGCCGCCGAGCATGGCCTGGAAATCGCCCTGGACTTCGCCATCCAGTGTTCCCAGGACCATCCATGGCTCAAGGAGCATCCGGGCTGGTTCAACTGGCGCCCGGACGGCACGATCAAATACGCGGAGAACCCGCCGAAGAAGTACCAGGACATCGTCAACGTCGACTTCTATGCGGCGGACGCCATTCCGAGTCTGTGGACCGAGCTACGCGACATCGTGGTGGGTTGGGTGGAAGAGGGCGTGAAGACCTTTCGCGTCGACAACCCCCACACCAAGCCGCTGCCGTTCTGGCAATGGCTGATCAGCGATGTGCGGTCCAAGTACCCGGACGTGATCTTCCTGGCCGAGGCCTTCACCACACCGGCGATGATGGCGCGCCTGGGCAAGGTCGGCTATTCACAGAGCTACACCTATTTCACTTGGCGCAATACCAAGGCTGAGTTGAGCGAATACCTGACCCAGCTGAACGAGTCGCCGTGGCGCGAATGCTACCGGCCGAATTTCTTCGTCAATACGCCGGACATCAACCCGGCCTTCCTGCACGACTCCGGCCGCCCTGGCTTCTTGATCCGTGCCGCGCTGGCCACCATGGGCTCGGGCCTGTGGGGCATGTATTCAGGCTTCGAACTCTGCGAGTCGGCGCCGGTGCCGGGCAAAGAGGAATACCTGGACTCGGAGAAATACGAGATCCGCCCACGGGACTTCACTGCGCCCGGCAACATCATTGCCGAGATCGCCCAGCTCAACCGCATCCGCCGGCAGAACCCGGCGCTGCAAACACATCTTGGGCTCAAGCTGTACAACGCCTGGAACGACAACATCCTGTATTTCGGCAAGCGCAGCGAAGATGGCAGCAACTTCATTCTGGTGGCGGTGAACCTGGATCCTTATAACGCTCAGGAAGCCAACTTTGAGTTGCCATTGTGGGAATTGGGGCTGCCGGACGATGCCCAGACCCAAGGTGAAGACCTGATGAACGGCCATCGCTGGACCTGGTACGGCAAGACCCAGTGGACACGACTCGATCCGCAGATGCCGTTTGGCATCTGGCGCATCACCCCATCGTCTTGAACCTTGCGATGCATTTTCCAGGAGTTTCCAATGGCGAAGAAACCCAACGCTGCCACCTTCATCAAAGACCCGCTCTGGTACAAGGACGCGGTGATTTACCAGGTTCACGTCAAATCCTATTTCGACTCCAACAACGACGGCATCGGTGATTTTCCCGGCCTGATCGCCAAGCTCGACTACATCGCTGACCTGGGCGTAAACACCATTTGGCTATTGCCGTTCTACCCATCGCCACGTCGCGACGACGGCTATGACATTGCCGAATACCGTGGTGTACACAGCGACTACGGGACCCTGGCCGACGCCAAGCGCTTTATTGCCGAGGCGCACAAGCGCGGGCTGCGGGTGATCACTGAGCTGGTGATCAATCACACCTCCGACCAGCACCCCTGGTTCCAGCGCGCGCGCAAGGCCAAGCCCGGCTCGGCGGCGCGGGATTTCTACGTATGGTCGGATGATGACCAGAAATACGACGGCACGCGCATCATCTTTCTCGACACCGAAAAGTCCAACTGGACCTGGGACCCGGTCGCCGGCCAATACTTCTGGCACCGTTTCTATTCCCACCAGCCCGATCTCAACTTCGACAACCCCCAGGTGATGAAAGCCGTGTTGTCGGTGATGCGCTACTGGCTGGACATGGGCATCGACGGCCTGCGCCTCGACGCCATCCCGTACCTGATCGAGCGCGACGGCACCAACAACGAAAACCTGCCTGAAACCCACGACGTGCTCAAGCAGATCCGCGCCGAGATCGACGCGCATTACCCGGACCGCATGCTATTGGCCGAAGCCAACCAGTGGCCGGAAGACACCCAGCTCTACTTTGGTGACAAAAAGGGCGACGACGGCGATGAGTGCCACATGGCCTTCCACTTCCCGCTGATGCCGCGCATGTACATGGCCCTGGCCCAGGAAGATCGCTTCCCGATCACCGATATCCTACGGCAGACCCCGGAGATTCCGGCCAACTGCCAATGGGCGATCTTCCTGCGCAACCACGATGAACTGACCCTGGAAATGGTCACCGACAAGGAGCGCGACTACCTGTGGAACTACTACGCCGCTGACCGTCGCGCGCGGATCAACCTGGGGATTCGTCGCCGTCTTGCGCCGTTGATGGAGCGTGATCGTCGTCGTGTGGAGTTGCTCAACAGCCTGTTGCTGTCGATGCCTGGCACGCCGACCCTCTACTACGGCGATGAGATCGGCATGGGCGATAACATCTACCTCGGCGACCGCGATGGCGTGCGTACCCCTATGCAATGGTCCATCGACCGCAACGGTGGTTTTTCCCGCGCCGATCCGGCCAGCCTGGTACTGCCGCCGATCATGGACCCGCAATACGGCTATCAATCGGTGAATGTCGAAACCCAGGCCCAGGACCCGCATTCGCTGCTGAACTGGACCCGGCGCATGCTGGCGGTGCGCAAGCAATCCAAGGCGTTTGGCCGTGGCAGCTTGAAAATGCTCTCACCGAGCAACCGCCGCATCCTGGCCTATACCCGTGAATTCACCGGCGAAGATGGGCGCAGCGAGATCATCCTCTGCGTGGCCAACGTGTCGCGCAGTGCCCAGGCGGCCGAGCTGGACCTGTCGGCATTCGCCGGCATGGTGCCGGTGGAGATGTTGGGCGGTAATGCTTTCCCACCTATCGGCCAGCTGAATTTCCTGCTGACCCTGGCGCCTTATGGCTTTTATTGGTTTGTGCTGGCGGCGGAAAACCAGATGCCCAGCTGGCACGTGGAGCCCGCCCAGAGCATGCCGGACTTCACCACATTGGTTTTGAAAAAGCGCATGGAAGAACTGCTGGACGAACCGTGCCGCACCTCCCTGGAACAGACGGTGCTGCCGGCCTGGCTGCCCAAGCGTCGCTGGTTCGCCGGCAAGGACACGGCCATCGACAGCGTGCGCATTGCCTACGGCGCACGCTTTGGCGATCCCCAGCATCCGGTGTTGCTCAGCGAGGTTGAAGTGACAGCCGGTGGTCAGGTCAGCCGTTATCAGCTGCCGTTGGGTTTTCTCGGTGAAGACCAGTTCACCAGTGCCTTGCCGCAACAGCTGGCGTTGGCCCGCGTAAGGCGGGTGCGCCAGGTGGGGTTGGTCACCGATGCCTTCAGCCTCGAACACTTTATCCGCGCGGTCATTCAGGGTTTGCAGGCGGGCACCGTGCTCAGCACCAACGAAGGCGAGCTGCGCTTTGCCGCCACGCCGCACCTGACCAAGCTGCAACTGACGGATGAGTCCGAAGTGCGCTACCTGTCGGCCGAGCAGTCCAACAGCTCGGTGGTGGTGGGTGAAAGCCTGGTGCTCAAACTGATCCGCAAAGTCGCTTCCGGCGTGCACCCGGAACTGGAAATGAGCGCCTACCTGACGGAAGCCGGCTATCCCAACATCTCGCCGCTGCTGGGCTCGATGGTGCGCCACGACGCCGAAGGGCAGGACAACCTGCTGATGATTGCCCAAGGCTATTTGAGCAACCAGGGAGACGCCTGGAGCTGGACCCAGAACAACCTGGAACGCGCGATCCGCGACGAGCTGGCTGAAGCCATCTCCGAGCAGGAGCAGCATTACAACGCCCTTGGCGAGCTGGCGGACTTTGCCGGTCTGCTCGGCCAGCGCCTTGGCGAAATGCACCGGGTGCTCGGCGCCAAGACCACCAACAAAGACTTCAAGCCAGAGGTCACCAGCGCCAAGGACACCCAGGCCTGGGCCAAGGACGTCGGCGCGCAGCTGGACCGCGCGTTGCAGTTGCTCAAACTTCATCAAAGCCAATTGAACCCGGCCGATCAAGCGCTGGTCAGTGATTTGCTGGCGCAGAAAAAAGCCATCGCCAGTCATGTACAGGCCTTGGCGAAAGCCACGGCGGGCGGGTTGCGCATTCGGGTGCATGGTGACTTGCATTTGGGCCAGGTGCTGGTGGTGAAAGGCGACGCCTACCTGATCGACTTTGAAGGCGAGCCGGCGCGGCCGCTGCACGAACGACGGGGCAAGCACAGCCCGTATAAAGATGTGAGCGGTGTGTTGCGCTCCTTCGACTACGCAGCGGCCATGGCCTTGAATGTGCAAGGGGTGGATCACTCGCCCGAAGCGGCGGTATCCCGTAAACGTGTAACCGATCGTTATCTGAAAGAAGCACGCCAGGCATTTATCCAGGCTTATCAGTCAGCTACGTCTACACTGGCGCATGACTGGCAGGATGCCAAAGGCCAGGACGCTGCGCTGACGTTGTTCAGCCTGGAGAAGGCCGCGTACGAAGTGGCCTACGAAGCAGAGAACCGTCCGACTTGGTTGCCGGTGCCCCTGCAAGGGTTGCACGGACTGTTGAGTGGGCTTGCACCTATATCTAAAACTGCACGCGGTGGGGAGACGTCATGAGCTTTACACATAAAGAACCGCTGCAAGCGAAACTGACTGCATTGCCGGCGTCCAAGGACGTCGAAGCGCTGGTACGCGCCGAACATCACGACCCTTTCTCGATTCTTGGGCCACACGATGATGATCACGGCGGCCAGTTTATCCGTGCATTTCTGCCGGAGGCCTTGAGTGTCCAAGTGTTGGCGCGCGACAGCGGCGAACAGATCGGCAGCCTCGAGGCGAGCCAGGTGCCGGGCCTGTTTGTCGGGCACTTCCACACGCGCCAGGCGTACCTGCTGAAAATCCAGTGGGCCGGGGGCGAGCAGATCACCGAAGACCCTTACAGCTTCCAGCAACTGTTGCTGGGTGAAATGGACCTGTACCTGTTCGCCGAAGGCAATCACCGCGACCTCGGCAGTTGCCTGGGCGCCCAGGTGACCAGCGTCGACGGCGTGCAAGGTGTGCGCTTTGCCGTATGGGCACCGAATGCGCGACGCGTGTCGGTGGTGGGCGATTTCAATATCTGGGACGGGCGCCGGCATCCGATGCGCCTGCGCCATCCTTCTGGCGTGTGGGAGATCTTTATCCCACGCCTGCAACCGGGCGCGGCCTACAAATACGAAGTGCTCGGCGCCAATGGGATCCTGCCGCTCAAGGCTGACCCCGTGGCGCTGGCGACTCAATTGCCGCCGGACACGGCTTCGAAGGTTGCCGAGCCGTTGCAGGTGGATTGGCAAGACCACGAATGGATGCAGTCGCGGGTCGAGAAGCAGAAGACCACCGCGCCGCTGTCGATCTATGAATTGCACGTGGGCTCCTGGCAGGCCGAGCTGGACGAGGCGGGCGAAGTGGCGCGTCAGTACAACTGGCGCGAACTGGCCGAGCGCCTGATTCCTTACGTGCAGCAGCTGGGCTTCACTCACATTGAACTGATGCCGATCATGGAACACCCGTTCGGCGGCTCCTGGGGCTATCAGGCCTTGTCACAATTCGCCCCGACGGCACGCTTCGGTTCGCCGCAGGATTTCGCCTATTTCGTCAACGCGCTGCACCAGGCGGATATCGGCGTGATCCTCGACTGGGTGCCGGCGCATTTCCCTACCGACACCCACGGCCTGGCGCAATTCGACGGCACGGCGCTGTACGAGTACGCCAACCCGCTGGAAGGTTTCCATCAGGATTGGGACACGCTGATCTACAACCTGGGCCGCACCGAAGTGCATGGCTTCATGCTGGCCTCGGCCTTGCACTGGCTCAAACACTTCCACATCGACGGCCTGCGCGTGGATGCCGTGGCCTCGATGCTCTACCGCGACTATTCACGCAAAGCCGGCGAATGGGTGCCCAATCGCCATGGCGGCCGCGAAAACCTCGAAGCCATCGACTTTTTGCGTCACCTCAACGATGTGGTCGCCATCGAGGCGCCCGGCGCGCTGGTGATCGCCGAAGAATCCACCGCCTGGCCTGGCGTCAGCCAGCCGACCCAGCAGGGCGGCCTGGGTTTCAACTACAAATGGAACATGGGCTGGATGCACGATTCCCTGCATTACATCCAGCAGGACCCGGTGTACCGCGCCCATCACCACAACGAGCTGAGTTTTGGCCTGGTGTATGCCTGGTCCGAGCGTTTCATCCTGCCGATCTCCCACGATGAAGTGGTGCACGGCAAGCATTCGCTGATCGACAAGATGCCTGGCGACCGTTGGCAGAAGTTTGCCAACCTGCGGGCTTACCTGGCGTTCATGTGGATGCACCCCGGCAAAAAGCTGTTGTTCATGGGCTGCGAATTCGGCCAATGGCGCGAGTGGAACCATGATCAGCAACTGGATTGGTACCTGCTGCAGTACGCCGAGCACAAAGGCGTGCAGAAGCTGGTAGGTGACCTGAACCGTCTATACCGCGAAGAACCAGCCCTGCATGAACAGGACGACGCGCCCCAAGGCTTCCAGTGGCTGATCGGTGACGATGCGATCAACAGCGTCTACGCTTGGCTACGTTGGAGCAAAGACGGCAAGCCGGTTCTGGTGGTCGCCAATTTCACTCCGGTGCCGCGTGAGGGCTATAAAGTCGGTGTGCCTTTCAGCGGGCGTTGGAGCGAAGTGATCAACAGTGATGCCGATATGTATGCAGGTTCCAATTACGGTAACGGGGGCGAGGTGTTTACCCAGGATGAGCCACATCATGGACAGGCCGTGTCGCTGTCGTTGAATTTGCCGCCGCTTGGCGTGCTGATTTTACGGCCGGAACCGCTTTAAAGGCTCTACCGTGCTGGATTCTGTTGTCCGCGCTAGTGGCAGGGTGCCACAATGGCGCCTTTGTCGTGGCAGTCGGATCAGGCGAATTTCATGAATGGCCTTGGGCGTGGGCAGGACCAGGATTGCTTTATAGAGGAGCAGGTGCGAACCGATCGTTTGCACCAGCTGTTCCGACAGTCATTCGCCGCGATTTTCGGTAGTTACCTGGCCGCGGTGATGCTGTGCTGGCTGTGCTGGGACCGGTTCGACCATCAGGTCATTCTGGTCTGGTTGGTGGTATTGGCAGCGACGTCCCTGTTTCGCATCAAGATGTTCATGGAGTGGTTCCGCTGCCCCAATGCCGAGCGCACGCCAGATCGGTGGGAGCGCCGCTACTGGGTCACGTTGATGCTGTCTGCCGCAACCTGGGGGCTGGGCGCCTTGGCGGTCATGCCCACCGATGATCGGTTGTCTCAGGTGTTGGTCATGCTGTTTACCGTGGGCATGTCGGTCAGCGCGGTGTCCTGCTACTCGGCTTATCGCTACATGACGCTGGCCTCCATGGCCGTGGTGCTGTTGCCGTGCACGTTGTGGCTGCTGTTCCAGCCGTCCTCGATGCAAGTGGGCGTGGCCATTGCGGTCCTGGTGTTTTCCACTTTTGTGGTGAGTGCCACGCGCAAACTGTCGGATGCCTTGGAAAAGGCCTTCCGCCTGACTCGCCAGATGGAACGTGCCCACAATATTTCCACCCGCGCCGCACAGACCGACGAACTCACAGGCCTGATGAACCGCCGTGCCTTCTTCGAACATGCCCAGTTGCTGTACGCGCAGTGCCGTCACAATCAGCAACCTTTGTGTGCGCTGATGATGGACATGGATCACTTCAAGGAAATCAACGACACCTATGGCCACCAGGCCGGTGACCAGGTGCTGCGCCAGATTGGCGGGGTGATCAGTGCCTCGTTCCGTCAGGCCGACGTGTATGGGCGCCTGGGCGGCGAGGAGTTTGCGGTGTTGCTGCCCAATACGTCACTGGAAACCGCACGGGACATTGCCGAGCAGTTGATCAAGGCCATCTCGGGCCTGGCCGCCGAGCCGGTGCATGGCTTGACCGCCAGCCTTGGCGTGGCGTCCACCCATACTCAGGACCAAGACCTGCATGGCCTGATGAACACCGCCGACAAGGCGCTGTACCGGGCCAAGGCCCAGGGGCGTAATCAGGTGGCTGTGGCGGAGTAGGACTCAGGGCATCGCTCTGGCGAGTGCCCGTGCGACCTGGTCGGCGGAGTAGGGCTTGGGCAGGAACTCGAACCCTTCATAACCACTCTCGGCCAGTTCCTCGCTGTAGCCGGAGGTGAGCACCACCGGCAAATCCGAGCGCCGTTGGCGCAGCACCTTGGCCATGGCCACGCCGGTCATGCCGGGCATCACCACATCGGAAAACACCCCGTCAAACGCCATGGCATCCGCGCCGGCTAATGCGAGCGCCTGTTCCGCATCGGTGGCCCAAGTGGTGCGGTATCCCAGGTCCTGCAGGATCTGGTTGGCGAAGCGGCCCACTTCGAGGTTGTCTTCCACGATCAGGATATGGCGCAGCGCTATGTCCTGGACCGGCAAGGGATCTTGCAGGCTTTGTTCTTGGGCTATTACCTGCGCCGCCACCTCCGGCAGGTACAAGGTAAATACAGTGCCTTGTCCCAGTGCGCTGGCCACATCGACGTTGCCACCAGACTGCTTGGCAAAGCCAAATACCTGGGATAACCCCAGCCCAGTACCTTTGCCCACGGCTTTGGTGGTAAAGAACGGCTCGAAAATGCGTTCGAACGTCTCGCCGGGAATGCCACTGCCGGTATCGGCCAGGGCGATGCTGACAAAGGGCTGGCGGCTTTCCTCATCGCCACGGATGCGCGGCATCGCGTCCACCGTGGCCACGCGCAAGCTTAGGGTGCCTTGCCCGTCCATGGCGTCTCGGGCATTCAGGGCGATATTGATCAGCGCGGTTTCAAACTGGCTGGCGTCGACGCGTATATGGCATGGACGGTCGGGCAATTGCACCTGCACGCGGATGCGCGCGCCGGTGACGCTTTCGAGCATCTCGCCGATGTTCTTGACCCGCAGGCCTGCATCGAAGACTTCCGGGTTGAGCGGTTGGCGTCGGGCGAAGGCGAGCAGTTGGCTGGTGAGTTTGCTCGCGCGGTCGACGGTGTCGGACACCGCGCTCATATAGCGTTGGCGACGCTCTTCGGACAGCCCCGGTTGGCGCAGGAAGTCCACCGACGAGCGGATGATGGTCAACAGGTTGTTGAAGTCATGGGCCACGCCGCCGGTCAATTGGCCGATGGCTTCGAGCTTCTGGGACTGGCGCAGCGCGGCCTCGGCCTGGGTGAGGGCATGGGTGCGCTCCTGCACCCGCTGTTCCAGGGTGGCGTTCAGCTCCGTGAAGGCGGCCAGGCCCTCGCGTACGGCGGCGTCGGCGCGGACCCGCTCGATATGCGCCCAGGAACGCTCGGTGACTTCCCCGACCAAGGCCAGGTCATAGGGCGACCAGATTCGCGCTGTCTTGTGGTGCACCGCCATCAAGGCGGTGAGGCGACCGTCCTTGATCAGCGGAAAGCACACGGTCGCCAAGGCGCCCAAGGCCTGATAACTGGCGGCTTCCTGCGGTGGGAACTCGACGCGGTTGTCCTGCACCACCAGCGGTTCTCCGGCACGTAGCTGCTGCACGGCCCGCGCGCCGAACGACGCCAGGCTGTAGTGCCCGACGATGCTCGGCGAGCCCGGCGCCGCCCAGTTGCCGCGAATGGTAAAGCCATCTTCATCGGCATCCATGTCGGCATAGGCGCAATTGGACACCTGCAAGTGTTCGGCCAGCAGGCGCGTGGTGGTGGACATGATGCTTTCGGCGTCAGTGGCATTGGCCACGGCGCTGCCCACCGCGTCCAGCACCGCCAGGCGGCGGTTGAGGAACACGGTGGCGGTGGTTTCGGTGACGGTGTCCAGCATGCCCACGACCTTACCCTCGGGGTCGCGGATAGGGCTGTAGCAAAAGGTGAAATAGGCTTGTTCGAGGCCAGCGCCGCGCTCGATCAGCAGGGGAAAATTCTCGATATAAGTGGCATGCCCCTCAAACGCCGCATTGGCGATGGGGCTCACGTCGTCCCAGACTTCACGCCACACCTCACTGAATGGACGACCCAATGCAAAGGGCTTGTCTCCCAGGATCGGAATGAACGCGTCGTTGTACAACGTGGTCAGGTGAGGCCCCCAAATGATTGATTGTGGGAAGCTCGACGCAAAACACAAGGCGACGGTGGTCTTGAGCACATCCGGCCACTGCTCCAGCGGCCCCAGGGGCGTACTTGCCCAATCATGCTGGCGAACCCGCTCAGCCATGTCGCTGCTGCTTTGCAGCCAATTCATCATTGCCAGAACACCTTGTTTGCAACGGTCTGTTTAACGCCTGAAAGGGGCGGCCCAACAAGCAACAGACCGGAATGCCCGCTGGCAGTTCAGCGGGATTATCGCGGTGATAGCAATTAGCTGCACTATCCATTTGGATAGATTTGCAGATTCTTTTATTGCGCGCCGAAAACCCCTGTCCAATAAATCCCGGCATCGCTCTTCGGGTCCATGGCATACGCCGCGCCCAGCTCACGAAATTGCGGGTTCATCAAGTTGGCGCAATGGCCCGGACTGGCAAGCCAACCGTCGACAACCTTGCGTGGCGTGTCCAGGCCGGCGGCGATGTTTTCGCCGATGTTCTTCGCGATATACCCGGCCAGTTCGGCGCGATCCCCAGGGGTGCGGCCGTCGTGGTCGAGGTGATCGAAGAAGTTGCCGTTGGCCATGTTGCGCGTGTGGCTGTTGGCTGCGCCGGCCAGGTCGTCATTCCAGGACAAAGGCGTAGTAGCCGTGAATGCCTGGGTGCCGCACTGGCGCGGCTGTGAACGCGCGGTGTTGATCAGGTTGAGCAGTTGCTTGCCTTCGGTCTGCCAATCGCCCAGGCCACTGGTGAGTAGCGGGCGGGCAAGCACGATGCGCCAGTCCTGGCCGCTGTTACTCACGCCGATATCGACAAATTGCGGGTCCAGCACCACGCGGCAGAAGCTTTCACGCACGGCCTTCATGGCCGCCCCGGCATCCTTGGGCCCGGACAGGCTGATGGCCTGCACGTTGACCATCGGGTACGCAGCCCGCGCCAGCGCCTGCTGCAGGTCGCCAACGTTGGTGGCCGGCAGCACCAGCCGCGTATCGCTGGCCAATGGCGGCAGTTCCTGGGACCCCTGGTCGCCGCAGCGTTGCACCTGGCTGCGGTATTGGTTGATCTGTTGTACCAACTGACTTTCTTCATTCGCCATCGCGCTGGCGCAGAACACCGTAGTGGCGGCCAGCGTCGTAAGACCCATCATCAATGACAGAACGCGCATGGACGTTACCCTTGAGCTTGAAAGTGCCCATGATGCGCGATGTAACCCGGTCTGGTGCAACGCCTTTTTTTGTTTTTTTGCCTCAATGGGTGTTCTGCAGGGGGGTGAAGGCACTGAAGCGGCGCCATGCCATCACGCATGCCAGCAGGATCATGGCCAGTGCGACGCCGAACGTTGTGTGCAGGCCATAGGCAATGGATTGGGGGAGGGCGCGGGTGACATCCGGGCTGGCCCAGGCGAATACCGCCCCCAATGCCCAGGCGCCGACAATCAGCCCGAGGTTGCGTGACAGGTTCAACAGGCCCGAGACCGTGCCACGTCGCGCACTCGCCACATCGCTCATCACGGCGGTGTTGTTGGCGGTCTGGAACAGGCTGTAGCCGGTGGTCAGGATCACCAGAGCACCCAGGTAGGCGAACAGGCCTGAAGCGAAGGCCAACAGCAGCGCGCCACCGGCCATCAGGCCCAGGCCGGAGAGGGTCATGCGTTGGCTGCCGAGGCGGTCGGTGAGCCTGCCGGCCGGTACACCGCTGATGGCCGCGACGCAGGGCCCGACCGCCATGACCAGGCCCATCCACTCGGGATCGAGCCCCAGTCCTCGCGACAAATAGAACGGCCCCACCACAAAAGTGGCCATGATCACGGCGGCGACCAGGGCACTCATGACCAGGCCGGTGTGCAACGACGTATCTTTTAATGATGTCCAGACACTCGAGTCGGCGGCGGATGCCACGTGGGGCCGATCAACGGGTAGGTAGCGGTAGGCAAGGGCGATGGCCACCCCTCCCAATGGCATGCCAATCAGGAAAATCGCGCGCCAGCCCCACACACTCAGCAATACACCGCCGACACTGGGGCCCATCGCGGTACCGACGGCCGACATCGTGCCCAACAAACCCATCACGCGGCCGGTACGCTCTTGAGTGACGGTGTCACCGACCATGCCCAGGGCCATCGCCATCATCACGGCCGCACCCAGGCCTTGCAGGACGCGTGCTGCAACCAGCCATGCCAGAGACGGCGCCATGCCGCACAGCCCGCATGCCACGGAGAACAACAGCAACCCGGCGAGCAACAACCGCCGCCGTCCGAACCGGTCGCCCAGGCGTCCGGCACTCACAATCACTGCTGTGACCGCCAACAGGTAAGTCAGTACCACCCACTGTACCGCGTGGAAAGACGCATCAAACGCCTGAGCCAGGCTGGGCAGGCCGATGTTGGCAATGCTGGTGCCCAGCGAGGCGAGCAGCGTGGACAGGGACAGGCTGATGAGGCTGCCGCGTGAAGGGGTAGACATGGACACTCCTTGAGTAAAGGCAATTGTCACAAATCTACGGCGTCGCCTAACATGGCGGAAGACGCATGAGTTGCAGTTAATAGATGCATGCAACGCCTTATAAGGAGTGCTGATGCCCGATCTCAATCTGCTGATCACCCTGGATGTGCTGCTCGCCGAAGGCAGTGTCGCGGCTGCGGCCAAACGCCTGCGCCTGAGCCCTTCGGCCATGAGCCGTGCGCTGGCCCGATTGCGCGAGACCACCGGCGACCCGTTGCTGGTGCGCGCCGGTCGCGGCCTGGTGCCCACCCCCAGGGCGGTGGCGTTGCGTGAGCAGGTCAGCCGCTTGGTGCAGGAGGCCAATGCGGTGCTGCGTCCCGCGCAATCCCTGGACATGGCCCAGGTGGCGCGTACCTTCACCCTGCGCACCAGCGAAGAGTTCGTCGAAAACTTCGGCCCGGCGCTGCTGGCCCGCATCGCTGAGGACGCACCCGGCGTGCGCCTGCGTTTCATCAATAAAACCGATAAGGACAGCACCTTGCTACGTGAGGGCAGCGTCGACCTGGAAACCGGCGTGGTCGACCCCGCCGCCAGCCCGGAAGTGCTGACCCAGGCGCTGTTTCGCGATCGCCTGGTCGGCGTGGTGCGCAGTGGCCATCCTCTCAGCCTGGGTGACGTCAGCGTTGAACGTTACGCCGCAGGCCAGCACGTCTACGTCTCCCGGCGCGGCCAGGACCGGGGCCAGATCGATGACTTACTTCAAGCTCAGGGCCTCACGCGACAGATCAATACCGTGGTCGCCGGTTTCGCCACCGCTATCGCCCTGGCCCGCGACACCGACCTGATCGCCAGCGTGCCCGAACGCTACACGACCCACCAACGTGCGGGCCTGCACAGCTTTGCATTGCCGTTGGCATTGCCCACCTTCAGCGTGTCGATGCTCTGGCACCCCAGGCTGGATGCCGACCTGGCCCATCGCTGGTTGCGCGGATGTTTGCGTGAGGTGTGCGCGCTGCAACAGGTACAATCGCCGCTGCCTTGACGCTAAACCCAGGAATTTGCATGTTCAGCCTTACCCGCTACACCACGCCGTGCCCCGAGCCCATCAATGCTCAGATCCTGCAGATGGTGGTCGACAACCTCACCGACATCAGCAGCGTGGCGCTGCCGCCGAGCAACCTGCTGTACAACATCTATCAGTACGCCATTGGCTTTGAGGTGCACCTGTACCTGGAGGCGCTGAATGGCGCCAAGGGCATTGCCGTCGAGTTGGTGGTGGCGATGGAAGAGGACAAGCTGATCGGCTTTTGCCTGTACCTGCCGGTGAAGGACGATCCCGAAGCCTGCGGTATCGCGTTCATGGCGGTGCAGGTCGGCTACCGGCGCCAGGGTGTGGCGCGCGCAATGATGGGCGACGTACTGAGTCGTTATCCCCATGCGGAGTTGGCGTGTTCAATTGAGAAAGTGCCGGCGTTCGAAGGCATGGGCTTCCAAGTGCGCGGCGCGCGCGGCACCCAGGTGCTGATGAATACACGGGACTACGGCACTGACGGCTTGCTGGGCGTGCTGGATGTGGCGGCGATCTACCGCTCATTGGAGGTGCGGCAGATTCATACCTACCTGCTGCAAAAGCACGGCAAGCGCGCCATGGTGGATGCCGAGAAGCAACGGGATCGGCACCTTGATCAACTGGCGCGCAAGGTGCAGATGTTCGTACAGAAGCGGGGCTGAACGACAGCCCCGCACTGACCTTATGGCTTGGCCAGGTTCCAGTTACCGCCAACGCCGTCACCGGTGATGTCGCCCGGCTTGCTGTCCTTGACCCAGGTGTACAGCGCCTGGCCCTTGTAGGCCCATTGTTTGCTGCCGTCGTCACGGGTGATCACGGTGTAGCCGTCCGCATCCTTCGCTGCCGCCGAGGCGGTAAACGCCGGCCAGTTGGCCAGGCACTGGCCGTTGCACACGGACTTGCCGGCGCTGTCTTTGGCGAAGGTGTAGAGGGTCATGCCTTTGCTGTCCACCAGCACTTTACCCTTGGCGCTGTCGGCCACCTTGGCCGGGGCGGAGAAGGCCATGGAGGAGGCGCAGGCGATGACGACGGCAGCCGCGAGGGAGAATTTTTTCAGCATGACGAACTCCTGGTATTTATAGGTTTGAGTACTGGCGTTGTGCTGTATTCACACGCCGTACTCAGGTAAACACCCGCCGCGCCGGTTTATTCCTGCCCTGTCAGAAATTATTTAAACGCGGCCGCGATTGACCATCGCCAGGATGGTCGCCAGCAACTCCTGCTGTGCCTCTTCGCGACTGATCTCGCCACTGGCTGCGGCCTGGGACAGTGCCTCCGCCGCCCCCAGCATGCCGCGCAGCCCTGCCTGGGAGAGGCGGCCAAAGGGCGACAGCGCGTCACGGCATTTGTCGAGGAAGATCGCCTCGTACTGGCGCTTGAGGGCCTCCAGTTCCGGCGAACTGCTGAGGGCTGCAATCACCCCCGGGATTTCCCGACCCTGCAACAACACGCAATCCACATAGGAAGAGGCGATCACCCAGGCCCGGTCGTCAAGGGTTGCGCTGCTGGCTGCGATGGCGCTGGCAAAGACCTGGTCCTGACGCGCATCGAAGTCCTCATACAACGCGGCCAGCAACCCGGCGCGGGTGACGAAATGGTCATAGACCACCGGCTTGGTCACGCCCGCTAACTCGGCCAGGCGGCCTAGGGTCAGGGCTTCGGTGCCTTCATCGCGCACCAGTTGCCAGGCCACGTCCAGCAGTTGACGCAGGCGATCTTCGCGGGACAGGCGACGACGAGGAGCTGGGGACGCTGTGCTTGACATGCTTATATACCAAAAGTAACTTACTAATCGTAACTTAAGTCCAGCGTAACCTCTCAGGGAGTCAATGTCATGCACGCACTCATCGTTGTTGCTCATCACGACCCGCAATCCCTCACCCACAGCGTGGCCGCCCAGGTCGCCGCCGGCCTCGCTGCGTCGGGCCACACCTTCGAAATCGCCGACCTCGCTGCCGAAGGGTTCGACCCGCGCTACAACGCCGCCGACCATCGGGTACACCGCACGCGCGCCACGCCGCCAGCCGACGTACTGGCTGAACAGGCCCGTATCGACCGTGCCGACGCGCTGGTTCTGGCATTCCCGATCTACTGGTGGTCCATGCCCGGCCTGCTCAAGGGCTGGATCGACCGCGTGTTCATCAACGGTTGGGCCATCGATTACGGCCCCGATACCCCGGTGGTGAAGAAATTGCGCCACTTGCAGGTCCATCTGCTGGCGCTGGGCGCTGCCGATGACGACGCGTTTGATCGACATGGCTACGCCAAGTCCATGCGCACGCAAATTGACTACGGAATCTTCGATTACTGCGGCGCACAAGTGGTCACGTCAGCGCTGTTGCTGGATTCGGAAAGCGGCGGGGCGCAGGCGCATCTGGAAAAGGCCAGGGCCTTGGGCGAAAGGCTGTTCGAAACGCAAGCAGTCGCCGGTTGATTCAACCGTCGCGAAACAAATCGTGGGCGTCCAACAGGCGGTAGGCGATTTCCGGCTGATTCTCCAGGCCTCGACGGATCGCGGCCGGGATCGATTGGCGGGTCTTGCGGCACAGGCCCGGCAGCTCGTCGATGACGATCTGGATGCCCCGCATGCTCTTGACCTCGGTGTGGCCGGGCGCGACATGCACACGGATGCCCAATTGCTGGTACATCAGCTGCTGCATGCGCTCCAGGTCTTGCAGGCTCTTGAGGTGTTCAAGGCGGTCGAGCAGTTTCTTTTCTTCTTGCCGCGTGAGGTTGAGGATACGCAGGTCGGCGCCCGGCGCTTGCAGCAGTTGTTCGCGATCGCAGACGCAGGCGCCGGGTGGGCAGGGTTGGCGGATGGTCATGTGCTTTGCCTCCCCATTCCGACGCCGAGCCCTCAGTAGCTCAACTGAACCCCAAGACTGCCCAGGGCCTTCCAGTAGTCAGGATAGGTCTTGGCCACGCAGTCGGGGTCCTGGATGCGTATCCCCGAGACTTTCAGCCCGGCCAGGGCAAAGCACATGGCGATGCGGTGGTCGGCGTGGGTGTCGATCAACGCGTTGCAGGCCGTGCCGGCCAGGGCCGGGTCGCTGGCTACCAGCAGGTCGTCGCCTTCGATGGTCGCCAGGCCAGGGCGGATCTCGTTGAGGCCGTCGTGCAGGGCCTGTACGCGATCACATTCCTTGACCCGCAGGTTGGCCAGTTCGGTGAAACGCACTGGGGTGTTGTTGAACGCCGCAAGCACCGCCAGGGTCGGGATGGCGTCCTGCATCTGCGAGCCGACCACCGTGGCCTGCATGTTGGGGAACTGCGCGATCACGGCCTGGGCCTTGGCGTCCGGCTGGGTGAAATCCTGGGCGGCCACGCCGATGTCGATGCGGCCACCGGTCAACACCTCAGCGGCCCACAGGTAGGTGGCGGCGGAGGCGTCGGGTTCGATCAGGTAGTCGTGGGCGGTGTAGCCGGTGGGGGCCACGCGCCAGGTGGTGTCGTCAACCGCCTCGACCTGAGCACCGAAGGCGCGCATGCAGTCCAGGGTCAGGTCCACGTAGCCACGGGCACCGATGTCCTTGCCGGTCAGCGCCACTTCAATCGGCGCTTCGCCGCAGGCGGCGAGCATCAGCAGGGCCGATACGTACTGGCTGGACAGGCCGCCGTCGATTTCGAAACGCTTGGCCTTGATCTTGCCGACGCCGTGCACGGTGACCGGCGGGCAACCGGTGGGGCTGTCGACCGGGATGCCGTTCTGGCCGAGGGTTGCCAGCAGCGGGCCGATTGGGCGTTTTTGCATGTAGTCATCGCCGTCCAGTACCACGGTGCCTTCCACGGTGGCGACGGCAGCGGTGAGGAAGCGCATGGCGGTGCCGGCGTTGCCGAGGAACAGTGGCTGCGGCGGCAGTTGCAGTTTGCCTTGGCCGGTGACGACGAAGGTGGTGTCGTCGGGTTCGTCGATAGTCACGCCCATTTGGCGCAGGGCCACGGACATGTGGCGGGTGTCGTCGCTCTTGAGCGCGCCGCTGAGGCGGCTGGTGCCTTTGGCCAGGGCGGCGAGCAGCAGGGCGCGGTTGGTAATGGATTTGGAGCCGGGGGGCGCGACCTTGCCATTGAGGGGGACGTTGGGCGGGGTGACGGTCACGGTTTTCTGCGAACTCAAGGTACAGGGCTCCTGATTCATGGCGCGGGCGGCGGGCGGAGTTGAATAATCGGGTATAGGGGTGGTGCTTGTCGAGCTTGGGGGCACGGCCGCTTATATTTACTGGGTGTATATCGTTCCAACTGTGGGAGCTGGCTTGTCGGATCGCCGCATCGC
>NZ_JACARN010000036.1:0-74656 GCF_013386605.1 Pseudomonas sp. IPO3749
GGGCAAGCCCGCTCACCACATTAAGTTAGAACCTTTTGCTACAGGTTCCTCAGCGCTTGACCTGTTTCAGGGTCTCGGCAATCAGAAACGCCAACTCCAGCGATTGATCGGCATTCATCCGTGGGTCGCAGTGGGTGTGATAGCGGTCCGACAATCCATCCTCGGTGATCGGCCGCGCGCCGCCAATGCACTCGGTGACGTTCTGCCCGGTCATCTCGATATGAATCCCGCCGGCATAAGTCCCTTCGGCCTGGTGTACTTGGAAGAAGTCCTTCACTTCACCCAGGATCTGCGCAAAGTCGCGGGTCTTGTAGCCGCTGCTGGCCTTGATGGTGTTGCCATGCATCGGGTCGGAACTCCACAACACCTGCTTGCCTTCACGTTGTACGGCGCGAATCAGACCTGGCAGGTGATCGCCGACCTTGCCGGCGCCCATGCGCGCGATCAGGTTGAGGCGGCCGGGGTCGTTGTCCGGGTTGAGGATGTCGATCAGGCGGATCAGGTCATCCGGGTTCATGCTCGGGCCGACCTTGACCCCGATCGGGTTGTTCACGCCACGCAGGAACTCGACATGGGCGCCGTCCAACTGGCGGGTGCGGTCGCCGATCCACAGCATGTGCGCCGAGCAGTCGTAGTAATCGTTGGTCAGGCTGTCACGGCGCACGAAGGCTTGCTCGTAGTTGAGCAGCAGTGCTTCGTGAGCGGTGAAGAAACTGGTTTCGCGCAGTTGCGGCGAGCTGTCCATGCCGCAGGCGCGCATGAAGGCCAGGGTTTCGTCGATACGGTCTGCCAACTGGCTGTACTTCTCGGCCAGCGCGGAGTTGGCGATGAAATCCAGGTTCCACTTGTGCACCTGGTGCAGGTCGGCAAAACCGCCCTGGGCAAAGGCGCGCAGCAGGTTCAAGGTGGCCGTGGACTGGTGATAGGACTGCAGCAGGCGGTCCGGGTCCGGCACGCGGCTTTTTTCGTCGAAACCGATGCCGTTGACGATGTCGCCACGGTAGGCGGGCAGGGTGATGCCGTCGATGGTTTCATCGTTGGCCGAGCGCGGCTTGGCGAACTGGCCGGCCATGCGCCCGACTTTCACCACCGGGCAGCCGGCGGCAAAGGTCATCACGATGGCCATCTGCAGCAGCACCTTGAAGGTGTCGCGGATCTTCGCGGCAGAGAACTCGGCAAAACTCTCGGCGCAATCGCCGCCCTGCAACAGGAAGGCGCGACCCTGGGTCACTTCGGCAAACTGACGGCGCAACTCGCGGGCTTCCCCGGCAAACACCAGCGGCGGGTAGCTGGCCAGATTCTGCTCCACTTGCAACAAGTGCGCAGCGTCCGGGTACTGGGGTTGTTGCTGGATCGGCAGGGCGCGCCAGCTGTCGGGGCTCCAGGGTTGGCTCATCATGAACTCGATTGGCTGATTGACGGTGGGGCGCCAATGTTATCAGCAATTAGTGCGTGACCTGTTGCCGCCGGTTGGCCGACAATCGCGCCTTTGCCGTGCGGTAAACCCTTTAGGAGTAGTGATGACCGAGGAGCGTGTCGAGCGCCTGCTGGCTGAAGTCCATGATGACTTCGGCATGATTCGTGTGCTCGAAGTGGCCGATTACCGTTTTCTCGAGTTCGGCGATGCCATCGAGCAAAGCTGTGTGTTCACCGCTGACCCGAGCTGGCTGGAGTACGACTACACCCGCGCGATGCTGATCGGCGCGTTGTGCCATGAACAGCCGGAAAGCGCGCTGTTCCTGGGCTTGGGCGCTGGCACGCTGACCCAGGCGTGCCTGAAGTTCCTGCCGCTGGAAGACGTGGAAGCCATCGAACTGCGCCCCGATGTGCCGCGCCTGGCCATCGAATACCTGGGGCTGGACGATGATCCGCGCCTGTACATCCGCATTGGCGATGCCCTGCAATTGCTGGAGACCGCAGAGCCGGCCGACCTGATCTTCGTTGACCTCTACACTGACGTCGGCCCCGGCGTTGGGCACCTGGCCTGGACCTTCCTGGAAAACTGCCAGAAGAAACTCAACCCCGGCGGCTGGCTGGTGATCAACCAGTGGGCTACCGACGATGGCAAGCCTTTGGGCGCTGCTTTGTTGCGTGGCTTGTATCACCGGCATTACTGGGAGTTGCCGGTGAAGGAGGGCAATGTGATCTTGCTGGTGCCTTCGGAGTTGGATCAGGAACTGGACCTGCAGGCATTGTCCGCTCGCGCCGAAGCCCTGGCACCGCGATTGGGTTATTCGTTGCAGCCGCTGATCAAGGCGATCCGCCCGGCGACCTGAGCTAGAGGCCTTTGAATACGCCGGGCCGCTTCTCGATCATCGCCCGTACACCTTCCTTGGCATCCTCGCTATTGAGCAGCTTATCCACCATCGGCGGCAACGCCGCTGCCGCAACGGTTTCGCCTTCCATCCGCGCCAACCGCGCCGACATCAGCGTGGCCTGCACGCCCAGTGGCGCCTGGCGGGCGATGCGGTTGGCCAGTTCGACGGCGCGGGGCAGCAGGTCTTCGCTGGCCATCACTTCCTGCACCAGGCCCAGGCGCAGGGCGTCATGGGCGTCGAATTCATCGCCGGTCAGCAGCCAGCGCATCGCGTTGCCCCAGCCGGCGATCTGATGAAAGCGCAGCGTCGCGCCGCCAAACGGAAAGATCCCACGCTGTACCTCCATCTGCGCGAAGCGCGTGTTGCTGGCGCAGAGGTTGATGTCTGCGGCCAGCATCAGCTCTATCCCGATGGTCAGGCAGTAACCCTGGGCTGCGACGATCACCGGTTTGTTCACACGGGGGCCGGCAAACACACCCCAGGGGTCACAACCGCCCAGAGGAGGCTGCCAGCCGCCGGCCATCACCCCGCTGACGTTGGCCAGGTCCAGCCCGGCGGTGAAGTGATCGCCATGGGCAAACACCACGGCGACCCGTGCGTCGGTATTTCGATCAAATTCGCCATAGGCCAGGCTCAGCTCATTGAGCAGGTCCAGGTCGAATGCATTGCGTTTGGCGACCCGATCCAGGCCTAAAAGCAAGACATGCCCCTGGAGTTCACGACTGACGCGGCTGCTGCTGGCTTGATTCATCGGGGTGTGCCCTCGGGCGCGGGGAAGGGTTTCGGACCAAAGGGTTCGAAAGGTCAGGTGAACCGTTTAAGCATTATGGCCAACAGGGCCGGGCCTTAGAAAAATAGACCTTGCCGGTGTTATCTGCAAAGACTGTGACACAGCACGGTTTATCGGTGCTTTCCGATAAAAAAAGCTCCCTTTTTCAGCTATTTCCGGTATAGTGCGCGCCGGCCTTTAACCGGGCCGCGTTTAGGTAGCGCATTTCCCCGAAGTCAGCTTCGGCTGCACGTCCGCACAGCGGACTCTCCCTTGACGAATCTTTTTCATTCATTCGTTTTCGCAAATCCCCGCCGACAAAGCAGCCAGGGCGACTCTTGAGTCTCAACACGGCATGCGCAGCTTTGGAGCATGGGTCTTTGCGGATGCACTTAGAGGCAGACCCATGACCCAGGAAACCGGCGGCTTCGCCGCTTTTAATCTGAACCCGAATATTCTTGCAGCCGTCGCAGCGACTGGCTACGAAGAGCCTTCGGCGATTCAGCAGCAATCGATCCCGATCATCATGGCCGGTAAGGACATGATTGGCCAGGCGCAAACCGGTACCGGCAAAACCGCCGCGTTCGCTTTGCCAATCCTGCACTGCATCGATCCTGCCAAGCGCGAACCGCAAGCCCTGATCCTGGCGCCAACCCGTGAGTTGGCGCTGCAAGTAGCAACCGCTTTTGAAACCTACGCCAAGCAAATGCCAGGCGTTACCGTTGTGGCCGTTTACGGCGGCGCGCCTATGGGCCCACAACTGAAAGCAATCCGTAATGGCGCACAGATCGTTGTCGCCACTCCGGGCCGTCTGTGCGACCACCTGCGTCGTGACGAGAAAGTCCTGTCGACCGTGAACCACCTGGTTCTGGACGAAGCTGACGAAATGTTGAAGCTGGGCTTCATGGATGACCTGGAAGTCATCTTCAAGGCGCTGCCACCGACCCGTCAGACCGTGCTGTTCTCGGCCACCCTGCCACAGTCGATCCGTGCCATCGCCGAGCGTCACTTGCGTGACCCGGAGCACGTCAAGATCCAGACCAAGACTCAGACCGTTACCGCGATCGAACAGGCTCACCTGTTGGTTCACGCTGACCAGAAGACCTCGGCTGTATTGAGCCTGCTGGAAGTCGAAGACTTCGACGCGCTGATCATGTTCGTGCGCACCAAGCAAGCCACCCTGGACCTGGCCAGTGCCCTGGAAGCCAAAGGCTACAAAGCCGCTGCGCTGAACGGTGACATCGCCCAGAACCAGCGTGAGCGCGTGATCGACTCCCTCAAGGATGGCCGTCTGGACATCGTTGTGGCGACCGACGTAGCTGCTCGTGGCCTCGACGTTCCACGTATCACCCACGTGTTCAACGTTGACATGCCGTACGATCCAGAGTCCTACGTTCACCGTATCGGCCGTACCGGCCGTGCCGGTCGCGAAGGTCGTGCACTGCTGCTGGTGACTCCACGTGAACGCCGCATGCTGCAAGTGATCGAACGTGTTACTGGTCAAAAAGTTGCCGAAGTCCGCCTGCCGGATGCCCAGGCCGTTCTGGATGCCCGCATCAAGAAACTGACCAACAGCCTGTCGCCACTGGTAGCTGACGCTGAATCGACCCACGGCGACCTGTTGGACCGCCTGACCGCCGATATCGGTTGCACCCCACGTGCCCTGGCTGCAGCCTTGCTGCGCAAAGCTACCAACGGTCAGGCCCTGACCCTGGCAGCCATCGAGAAAGAACGTCCACTGGTTCCGAACAGCGCACCACGCGGTGATCGTCCAGAGCGTACTGGCGACCGTCCAGACCGTGGTGATCGTGAGCGTCGTGCTCCGGTGCCATTGGCTGAAGGCCGTGCTCGTTGCCGTACCGCGCTGGGCGCGCGTGACGGTATCGCTGCCAAGAACCTGCTGGGCGCTATCCTCAACGAGGGTGGCCTGGCACGTGAAGCCATTGGTCGCATCCAGGTCCGTGATAGCTTCTCCCTGGTGGAGCTGCCGGAAGATGGCCTGGAAAAGCTGCTGGCCAAGCTGAAAGACACTCGCGTTGCCGGTAAGCAGTTGAAGCTGCGTCGCTACCGCGAAGATTGATCCGCCCTTGGGCTGATTGATCGCACATAAAAAATCCCCGACTGGTTCGGGGATTTTTTTTGCCTGCGGTTTAAGGTGTCTGGGTTAGCCGAAGCGGTAGATGTCCATGCCCAGCGCGCCCAACGTGAAGCCCTGGTACGCGATGCTGAAATCCCCCCCAGCGCCACGCGCAAAGAACAGCGGCAGCAGGTGCTCGTCACTGGGATGGCTGCGCACGGCATTCGGCGCCTGGCGGCGGTAGTCGTGCAATGCCTCTTGATCGTCGGCGGCCAGCTTGTCGACCACCCAATCGCGGAAGTCTCGCGCCCAGGATTCGATGCTCTCAGGCCCTGCGTGCCAGTCCAACTCGCCCAGGTTGTGGGTGATGCTGCCCGAGCCGATCAGAAGTACGCCCTGCTCGCGCAGGCTGGCCAGCGCATACCCAACCTGGGTCTGCAGGGCAGGGCCCATGCGACTGGGCAACGACACCTGCACCACCGGGATATCTGCCTCCGGGTACATCAACGACAGGGGCACCCAGGTGCCATGGTCGAAGGGGCGACGGTCATCGGTGCGCGCATTCAGGCCGTCGGCCTTCAGCAACTCGACAATTTCCCCGGCCAGTTGCGGGTTGCCCGGTGCCGGGTACTGCACGGCAAACAGTTCGCGGGGGAAACCGCCGAAATCATGCCAGGTTTCGGGCGCGGCATTGCCGCTGACCAAGAGTTCGTGGCTTTCCCAGTGTGCCGACACCACCACGATTGCCTTCGGGCGTGGCAGCTCGGCAGCGAGACGTTGAAGGGCCGGGCCGCTGGCACCGGGTTGCAGGGCAAGCATGGGTGAACCATGTGAGATAAACAGGCTGGGCAACATAAGTAGGGTCCTGAGCGTTAACATGGACCCATCTTCAATCAGGTCATTGATCTAAATCTAATATAAGTTTTAGCACTATTTGATCGAATTATAGGGAGGATCTATGGAGCCTAAGTTTTGGCAGGAACGCTGGGCGCGCAATCAGATCGGCTTTCATTTGCCCGAGGTCAACCCTTACCTGCAACGACATTGGCCGCAGCTGGCGCTCGCCGAGGGCTCCAAGGTATTGGTGCCGCTGTGCGGCAAGAGCCTGGATTTGATGTGGCTGGCCAGTCATGGGCTGCGGGTGATGGGCGTGGAGCTCTCGGAACAGGCCGTCGAGGCGTTTTTCAGTGAGCAGAACCTTGTGCCACGCATCACTCGGCGCAATGCCTTTACGGTGTACCAGGCTGACCTGATCGAAGTATGGTGCGGCGACTTTTTTGCCCTGGACGCCGAAGCCCTGATCGGGTGCATTGCGTTGTATGACCGCGCCGCCCTGATTGCCTTGCCACCGCTGATGCGTGCGCAGTACGCCGAGCAGTTGAGCCGCTTGCTGCCGTCGGGTTGCCAGGGGCTGCTGATCACACTCGATTACGACCAGACGCAAAAAGCCGGGCCGCCATTTGCGGTGACGGATGAGGAGGTGAAGGTGTTGTTCGGGTCGGACTGGACCCTGAAAGCGCTGCAAGAGCAAGACGTTCTGCAGGAGAGCTGGAAGTTCGTGCAGGAGGGTGTCACGCAGCTTGATGAGCGGGTTTACCGGTTGACCAAGGCCTGAATCGGCATCACAAAAAAGGGGCGATTCAATCGCCCCTTTTTGCATTGCAAGTTATCAGCCCATACGACGCAGTGCGTCGATACGCTCTTCCAGCGGCGGGTGGCTCATGAACAGGCGAGCCATGCCCTGCTTGATGCCACCGTTGATGCCAAAGGCGGTCAGGCTGTCCGGCATATGCACCGGCAAGCCTTGTTCGGAGCGCAGGTGTTGCAGCGCTGCAATCATCGCCCCGGTACCGGCCAGGCGGGCACCGGCTTCATCTGCACGGAACTCTCTCTTGCGAGAGAACCACATAGTGATTGCACTGGCCAGGAAGCCCAGCACCAACTCGGCGAAGATGGTCGCCACGAAGTAGGCAATGCCGCGGCCGCCCTCGTTCTTGAAGATCACTTTGTCAACAAAGTTGCCGATGATCCGCGCGAAGAACATCACGAAGGTGTTCACCACGCCTTGTACCAGCGCCAGGGTGACCATGTCACCGTTGGCCACGTGGCCGATCTCGTGGGCGAGCACGGCCTTCACTTCATCGTAGGAGAAGCGTTCCAGCATGCCCTGGCTCACCGCAACGAGTGCGTCGTTCTTGTTCCAGCCGGTGGCAAAGGCGTTGGCTTCATAAGCCGGGAAGATCCCGACTTCTGGCATTTTGATACCGGCTTGTCGGGATAGCTCCTCGACGGTCTGCAGCAACCATTGCTCATGCCGGGTACGGGGCTGGGTGATCACCTGGGTGCTGGTGCTCATCTTTGCCATCCACTTGGAGATGAACAGCGAGAAGAGCGAGCCGGCAAAACCAAAGACCGCACAGAAAACCAGCAGCTGATTGAGGTTCAGGTCAACCCCGTTGGCCGCCATGAACCCATTGAAGCCGAAAAGGCTCAAGGTGATGCTGGCAATCAGCACGACCGCAAGGTTAGTGGCCAAGAACAGCAGGATGCGCATCATGGTTGTAGAGTTCTCCTCATGCTTAATATGTCGCGTACTGCGGGGTATATAAGGTGCGGCATGGGGTGATTCAACCGAGCGACTATTTCAAACTGTGTCCTACAGCCTGAATGTAGAGTCTCGAAGGGCATTTCCGATAGGGAAAAGACGGCTGAATCGGTTCGCCGGTGCCTCGCAGTCCCGTGAATACAGGGGGTAGCAGGCTTTTTCAGTCACGGCGAAGTGCCTGTACGGGGGAAAACCAGAGAAGTGTTGCCAGATACTCGCTGTACGACCGATTGTCGGTCGTACAGCGTCGCTTCCGTTACTGGCGATAGGACTTGAGGAAGTTGCCGATGCGACCAATGGCCATGTCCAGGTCATCCACGCGCGGCAATGTCACTACACGGAAGTGATCCGGCCACGGCCAGTTGAACGCGGTGCCTTGCACCACCAGCAGCTTTTCCGACAGCAGCAGGTCAAGCACGAACTTCTCGTCGTTGAAGATAGGGCATACCTTCGGGTCGATCCGCGGGAAGGCGTACAGCGCACCCATGGGCTTCACGCAGCTCACGCCCGGGATCGCGTTGAGCAGTTCCCAGGTGCGGTTGCGCTGCTCCAGCAAGCGGCCTTGAGGCAGGACCAGGTCATTGATGCTCTGGTAGCCGCCCAGGGCGGTCTGGATCGCGTGTTGGCTCGGCACGTTGGCACACAGGCGCATGTTGGCCAGCATGTCGATGCCTTCGATGTAGCTCTGGGCGTTGTGCTTGGGACCGGAGATGGCGATCCAGCCGGAGCGGAAGCCCGCCACGCGGTAGGACTTGGACAAGCCGTTGAAGGTCAGGCACAGCAGGTCCGGCGCCAGGGAGGCGGTGCACACGTGCACGGCGTCGTCGTAGAGGATCTTGTCGTAGATCTCGTCGGAGAACACCACCAGGTTGTGCTGGCGTGCCAGTTCGAGCATGCCCAGCAACACTTCCTTGGAATACACCGCGCCGGTCGGGTTGTTCGGGTTGATGATCACCAGGGCCTTGGTGTTCGGGGTGATCTTGGCCTTGATGTCGGCCAGGTCCGGGAACCAGTCGGCGCCCTCGTCACACAGGTAGTGCACCGGATGGCCGCCCGCCAGGGTCACGGCGGCGGTCCACAACGGGTAGTCCGGCGCCGGTACCAGCACTTCGTCGCCATTGTTGAGCAGGGCCTGCATGGACATCACGATCAGCTCGGACACGCCATTGCCCAGGTAGATGTCTTCGATGCCAACACCTTCGACCTGCTTTTGCTGGTAGTACTGCATTACCGCCTTACGTGCGCTGAACAGGCCTTTTGAGTCGCTGTAGCCCTGGGCGGTGGGCAGGTTGCGGATCACGTCCTGGAGGATTTCGTCCGGCGCTTCGAAACCAAAGGGCGCCGGGTTGCCGATGTTCAGCTTGAGGATGCGATGGCCTTCCTCTTCCAGGCGTTTGGCGTGCTTGAGCACTGGGCCGCGAATGTCGTAGCAGACGTTGGCGAGCTTGTTCGATTTGCTGACCTGCATGGCGATGTGATCCTGAAAATGAACGATCCAGACGGTGGGGACACTACCGTACTGCGAATCCTGCGGGGCCCGCACCCATAAATACGTTTGAATGCCGGTAGCGCGGGTGCCAGACTGGCGTTTTGAAGAGGCGCAATCATACGTGCCGCCTGATCCATGGAAAAGACACAGATCAGGCTTTTTCAGTTGCCGAGGTGTACCGATGGAAAAGTTGCAGAAAACCGTTGAAGAATGGAAGGCGATGCTCGATCCGGAGCAATACAACGTGTGCCGTCTCAAGGGTACCGAGCGACCTTTCAGCGGCAAGTACAACGCCACCAAGACGGATGGCGTGTACCACTGCATTTGCTGCAACGAGCCGCTGTTCGACTCCACCACCAAGTTCGACTCCGGCTGCGGCTGGCCCAGCTTCTACGCGCCGATTGCCGACAGCGCGATGATCGAGATCCGTGACGTCAGCCACGGCATGATCCGCACTGAAGTCACCTGCGCCAAATGCGATGCCCACTTGGGGCACGTGTTCCCGGACGGCCCGCCGCCGACCGGCCTGCGTTACTGCATCAACTCGGTGTGCCTGGACCTGGTGCCGCGCTAGGTCTTCCAGCGCTCCTGCGGATAACGCGGGAGCGCCCTATAGCGGGATATCATTCCGGTCAATTCAATTGCGCACAATTTAATTGCCTACTATGTTTACGCTTCTTTAGACCTTACTGAGGCATTGCCATGAGCAACAACCTGCTGAGCATCCCTTGCACCACCATCAAGGGGGAGCAAAAGACCTTGGCCGATTTCGCCGGCAAGGCCATCCTGGTGGTCAATACCGCCAGCAAGTGCGGTTTCACCCCGCAATACAAGGGCCTGGAGCAGCTTTGGCAGCAATACAAGGACCAGGGATTGGTGGTGTTGGGCTTCCCCTGCAATCAGTTCGGCAAGCAGGAGCCGGGTAACGAGGGCGCGATTTCCGAGTTCTGCGAGCTGAACTTCGGTGTCAGCTTCCCGCTGTTCAAGAAGATCGACGTGAATGGCAGCGACGCCCACCCATTGTTCGTGCAACTGAAAAAACAGGCGCCCGGACTGCTCGGTTCCAAGGGCATCAAATGGAACTTCACCAAGTTCCTCATCGGCCGTGACGGCCAGATGGTCAAGCGCTTTGCGCCGACCACCAAGCCGCAGGACCTGACCCAAGAGATCGAAGCCCTGCTCAAATGACCGTCTCCCTGGCGCTCGACCATCAGCTGTGTTTCAAACTTTACGCCGCCTCCAGGGCGGTGACGCGCGCGTACAAGCCGATGCTTGATCAGTTGGGCCTGACTTATCCGCAATACCTGGCGATGCTGGTGCTGTGGGAGTGGCACGCCGCAACACCGGTGCAACCCACGGTCAAGGCGTTGGGCGAGCGCTTGATGCTGGATTCCGGCACGCTGACACCGCTGCTCAAGCGCCTTGAGCAGCTCGGGTGGGTCAAGCGCCAGCGCAGCGCCGAGGATGAGCGGGAAGTGCACTTGAGCCTGAGTGAAAGCGGCGTTCAACTGCGCGAGCAGACCCATGACCTCAAGACCCGGCTGCTGTGCGACAGCGGTATCGACCTGAACCAGGCTGACGCGCTGCGCGAGGGCTTGGACCAGTTGCTTCGGCAGATCAGAGACTTGTCGTCTTCGGCACCCACAGCTCCAGCAAACCATTGAGTTCCTCACGCCGGAATGGCTTGGCCAGGTAGTCATTCATGCCCGCAGCCCGGCAACGCTCGCGCTCTTCGGACAGCGCATTGGCGGTCAAGGCAACGATCGGCAGGTCCGGCCAGCGCCCGCTGCGACGGATCTGCCGGCTGGCCTCATAGCCGTCCATCACCGGCATATTGCAGTCCATCAACACCAGGTCGAAGTGTTGTTCTTCAAGAAACTTGAGCGCTTCACCACCATGGGCTGCGACGATCACTTCACACCCCAGTTTGCCGAGCATGCCCTTGGCCACCAGTTGGTTGACCGGGTTGTCTTCCACCAACAGGATGCGCGCGCGGTGTGCCAAGGGCGCGGCCTCCATCTGGATCGGGTCGAGGATCAGTTGTGCGTCGCTGCGCAAGTTACGTTGCAGGATCTGATACAGCGCATTGCGGCTCAACGGGCGTGCCTGTTGTTGCAGCGGCGCGAGTGCGGCGACTTCTTCGCTGGGCATGAAGTTGCCGTAGGCGGTCACCAGCAGGATCGGCGCGTTGATGGTAGGGCGTAGGCGGAACAGGCATTCCGGGCAATCGGTGATCAGCAGGTCCGGCGTTTGCCCGCTTAAATCTTCATCACGTGGGTAGCAGCGCGGTGTCAGCCCCCAGTGGGGAAGCAGGGTCGTGAGCAGTTCGGTCAGGCCGCTGCCGGCACTGGTAATGGCGATGACCTCGCCTTTGAGCGGCAGTGGCTGGACGGCGGGCAAATGGATCGGCAGCGGCAGGTCGGCGCAGAACTGGCTGCCAAAGCCCACCTCCGAGCTGATGCTCAGCCGGCCTTTCATCGCTTCACACAGGTTGTGCGTCAATGCCAGGCCCAGGCCCGTGCCGCCGAACTGGCGTGTGATACCCGCACCGGCTTGGGTGAAAGGCTGGAAGATCTTCACTTGGGCTTCTTGCGCAATGCCGATGCCGGTATCACAGACCTCGATGCGCACCTGGCCGTCCCGCGCGCTGAGACGAACATCTACTCGGCCGAAGCGCGTGAATTTCAAGGCGTTGGACAGCAGATTGCTGACAATCTGTCGTACACGGGTCGGGTCACCCAGGACCTGGGCGGGAAACTGCGGGTCGATCAGGCACGTCAGTTCGACGTTCGGCGCGGCGTTCTGTGACAACAGGTTGGCGGTGTCTTCCACCAGCGAGCCCAAGTCGAACGGGATGCGTTCCAACTCCAACTGGCCGGCGTCGAACTTGGACAGGTCGAGGATATCGTTGAGCAGTTCCACCAGCACCTTGCCCGAGTCATGGGCGATGGACAGTTGCTGACGCTGCTCGGCATTGAGTGGGCTGTCGAGTGACAGCGCGATCATCCCCAGCAGGCCGTTCAGCGGCGTGCGGATTTCGTGGCTCATGTTGGCCAGGAACGCTGCACGTGCCTGGGCCATGCCCAATGCATGCATTTTGGCCGCTTCCAGCTCATCGTTGGACTGGCTCAGCCGCTGGTTGCTCGCCTTGAGTTCCAGGGTGCGTGCGGACACGATGTCTTCCAGTTGTCCCAGGTATTCGGTCAACCGGTCTTCGGCGTGACGGCGTTGCTGGATCTCCGTCTCCATGTTTTCGAACTGCTGGTTGGCCACGTTCACCAATACGCCGATTTCGTCGTGTTCATGGCCGGGTGGGCAGTCCAGGCGTGCCTGACGGCGGTTGCTCAACTCGCGGATGATGCGCACCAGCGGCTGGGTCAGCATCACGTAGAACAAGCCCAACAGAATGCCGGTCAGCAAGAGGCTACGGACGAAGCCGTTGAGCAGGGTGATCTCGGCACGGCGCAGGAAGCGGCTGCCAAAGGCATAGGTGTCCACGTCCAGGCGCAGCACGCCGAGGGATTCGTTGGGCATATGGCTGAGGAACAGCCGGTCTTCGAACTGGCGGTTGGCGCCGAACAGGAAATCGCTGACGGGGCGGTAGGTACTTTCTTTGCGCGGGCGGTCGACATCGGCCAGTACCGCGCCGTTGTTGTCGATCAACTGGGCGTGAATGATGGCGGGGGAGTGCAGCAGGCCCAGGGTCAGTTCCTGGGCCAGTTCGGCGTCGATGTTATAAGCGATGCGTGAGGCGGGGTTGTGGCTGATTTCGATCAACGAGCGAATTTCACGGTTGATGGATGCGTCTTCGCTGGCATAATCAATGCCGATTTGGATCAGGCTGAGCAAGGTTCCCAAGACGAAACCGACCAGCACAGTCAATCTGGCTTGTTTATAAGACAAGCGGTGGGCGAACTTGATATCCATCGAGTGTTGAACCACTTCACGTTTCCCTTCGCCCGGCAAGCATAGCTGAACATCCACAGGCTCTGGCTTACCCGGCATGAATCGTTTTTTTACGCAGCCTCGTGCGGTCTGCCGCAGGGCTGCCAATACGCCATCTTTTGCAAGAACTTGCCAGAGGAATAATCGTGGATTCTCGATTGAATGCGTTTCTTGAACGGGCCGATGCAGTGCTCGCCCGCCTGGAACCCTTGTTACCCGCGCCCCGCCAAGCCATCGATTGGAACCACTGCCTGGCTGCCCGCTGGCAGCGTGAAGGCCGCACGGGTTTCCTGTTGCCGCTGGACGTAAGCCTGGACATGCGCCTGTCCGACCTGATCGGCGTGGACAAGCAACGTGAAACACTGGCGCGCAATACCCAGCAATTCATCGACGGTCTTCCCGCCAACCATGCGTTGCTGTGGGGTTCGCGTGGCACCGGCAAATCGTCCATGGTTCGGGCTTTGCTGGCCCAGCACGCCAAAGCCGGCTTGCGCCTGATCGAGATCGAACGCGACCACTTGGCCGACCTGCCGCGCGTGGTCGAGCAACTGCTCAAGCTGCCGCAACGTTTTATCCTGTTCTGCGACGACCTGTCGTTCGAGGCTGGTGAGGGCGATTACCGTGTGCTTAAAAGCGTGCTCGACGGCTCCTTGGAGCAGGCCCCGGAAAACGTGCTGTTGTACGCCACCTCCAACCGCCGTCACCTGGTGCCGGAAAACCAGAGCGACAACGACAATTGGAAACGCGTGGACGGCGAGTTGCACCCAAGCGAAGCGGTGGAAGACAAGATCGCGTTGTCCGATCGGTTCGGCTTGTGGTTGTCGTTCTACCCCTTCACGCAAGAACACTTCCTGGATGTGGTGGAGCACTGGATCGGCGAGCTGGCAAGCAAGGCCGGTTTGCAGTGGCAACGCGATGAAGCCCTCGACATCCTGGCCGTGCGCTGGGCCACCGGTCGCGGCAACCGCAACGGTCGTTGCGCCTATCAATTCGCCCGTTACTGGGTAGGCCTCAAATTGCTGGAGCTGCAACCATGATCGATCTACAAAGCGCCGGCACTGGCCTTGATGGCTACGCCATGCTCTGTGCGCAACTGGAGTCGCTGCTGGCCGATGAGCGGGATTTCATTGCCAACAGTGCGCAGTTTTCTGCGTTCCTGTTCAACCAGTTGGACGACTTGAACTGGGCCGGTTTTTACCTCAACCGTAACGAAGAGCTGGTGCTCGGCCCGTTCCAGGGCCAGATCGCCTGCGTGCGCATTCCGTTTGGCCGTGGCGTGTGCGGTGCAGCGGCCGCCTCGCGGCAGACCCAGCGCGTGGAGGATGTGCATGCGTTCCCAGGGCATATCGCCTGTGACAGCGCGTCCAACAGCGAGCTGGTGGTGCCTCTGGTCAAGGACGGCCAACTGATTGGCGTGCTTGACCTCGACAGCCCGTCGCTGGCGCGCTTCACCCCCGAGGACCAGGCGGGTATTGAACAGCTGGCGGCGATTTTCCTGCGCTTGACCGACTGCTGATCACGGGAGGGGCGGCTCGCGCCCCTTCACTGACCCTCCAAGCCGTGAAGCTGCCCTTGCAGCAACCTCTCGAGTTCCAGCATGAGTTTTTCCAGGGATCTCGCCCCGGCTTCAATCGCCGTCCAGTCATCCTCACGGGCGCACGCCTGCTCAAGGGTTTCGCACTGCCTGGCCAATGGGGTCGCCTGAACAATGCGCGCAGCGCCCTTGATTTTGTGCGCCTGCTCGGTGATCTCCTGAAGCGGGGCATGTGCGCTGATCAGCGCCTCCAGTTCCTGGCGGTCATGCCGACTGCTGCTCAACAGTTCTTCCAGCAAACGCCAGCTCAATTGTGGGTCGCCACCGGTGAGGGCCTCGAAGTTGCCGAGGTCCAGGTGCAGGTCAGTGGTTTGCGGGGCGATCTTTGCCAGTTGCCGTTCCAGTGCAGTGAGGCTGATCGGTTTGAACAGGCAGTCGTTCATGCCCGCGTCGGCACAACGTTGCTTCTCTTCGGGCTGGGCATTGGCGGTAAAGCCCAACACCACGCACGGCGCCAGTTGCTCGCGCTGTTCGTATTCGCGGATCGAGCGACTCAGCTCATAGCCATTCATGGTGGGCATGTTGCAGTCGGCGATCACCAAGTCGAAACGCTCCTGGCGCCAGGCCTGGAAACCGGCGGCGCCATTCTGGGCGGCGCTGAACTGACGCCCCAGGTAGCCCAGTTGCTGGCACATCAGCAAGCGGTTTGCGGGATGGTCGTCCACGACCAGCACGTTCAGCACTGGCGCGCTTGCAGGTGCCTCAGGCTTGTATTCAAGCACCGGCTGTTCCGGCTGAAGACGGGTCATGTTCAGGCTGATATGCACCTGGGTGCCCACCATCGGCACGCTGCTGAGGCTCAATTGCCCACCCATCATCGCGCACAGGCTGCGGCAGATCACCAACCCAAGGCCGGCGCCGCTCCTGGCAAGCTGCCCGGAATTGTCGGCCTGGGCAAAGGGCTCGAACAGGCGCAACTGATCATCCCGACTGATCCCTATGCCGGTGTCCTCGACCACCAGTTTCATCTCGACCTGCTGCGCCAGCTCGGTGGGCAGCACCTCGACCTTGACTTTCACCTGGCCACGCTCGGTGAATTTGATCGCGTTGCTGACCAGGTTCGACAGCACCTGCTTGAAGCGCAGCGGGTCGATCAGCACTTCGGTGTCATCCAGGTTGGGGTTGAACTCAAGCGACAGGCTGAGGGTTTTCTGGCGTGCCAGGCCGTCGAACACGCGCACCACCGACTCGATCACCTCCCGCAGGTTGACACGCTCCGGCGCGAGGCTCAGGCGGCCGGATTCGATGCGCGCGATGTCGAGGATATCGCCGATCAGTTCGAGCAGGTCCTTGGCCGAGTTGTACGCCACTTCGATGGCCGGGCGATCAAGATGACCCTGGTCGGCGCGCTTGAGGGTGAGTTCGAGCATGCCGATCACCGCGTTCATCGGCGTGCGGATTTCATGGCTCATGGTGGCGAGGAACGTGCTCTTGGCCCGGTTGGCTTCGTCGGCGCGTTCTTTGGCAGCGCGGATTTCATCGAACAGCTGGCGTCGTTCGCTGATGTCGATCCAGCCGCCAATAATGCCTTGCACCTCTCCAGTCGAGTCACGGTAGGGCAGGATCCAGTGATAGATCGTCAGTTTCTTCCCGTGGATATGCAGCGTGCGGTCCAGGATCAGCGGGTTACCTTCGGCCATCACGCGCTGGTAGTCGGCATGGTATTGCGTCGCATCGGTTTCAAGGGCGGCGCTCATCTGGATGGCGCTTTTGCCGATCACGTCTTCGCGTTTGACGTTGAACACCTGCAAGTAGCTGTCGTTGCAGGTCTGCAGCAAGCCTTTACGGTCACGTACGTAGATGGGGTGCGGGGTTTCGTTGACCAAGGCCCGCATGAACTCGAATTGATCATTGAGGGCGCGCTCGGCCATTTTGCGATGCTTGATCTGACGGCGCATATAGGCGTTCCAGCTCAGGGAGATCAGCAGCAAAAGCCCGGTGCCGATGATGATGCGCGCGATCAGTTGGTGATAGTTGCGCCAGTAGCTGTCGGAGGCGGCGGTGTAACCGCGCCAGCGACTGTTGATGACCCCCAGCTCATCCGGTGCGATGCTCAGCATGGCCTTGTCGAGAATCGAGCTGAGTTCGGTGGCGTTGCGTGAGGTGGCCAGCGAAAATTTAGCGGGCGTGGTGCCAATACTGAAACTGATCTGGACCTTGTCCTGAAACATGGAGGACGAGAGGTAATAGTTGGCGATGACCAAGCTGTTCACGGCACCGTCGACGTGCTCTTGCACCAGCAGCTCGGCGGCTTTGAAGTTATCACCCGTTGCGACCAATTGAATGGTTGGGAAGTGCTCGCGCAGAAACGCTGCCATTGGGCTGCCTTCAGTGACGGCCACGCGCTTGCCTTCCATTTCTTCCAGGCTGGTCGCCGCCTGGTTTTCCTTGCGTGTCAACATTACGTAGGAGTTTTCCAGGTAGGGACGGCTGAAGTTCAACCGGGCTTCCCGTTCCGTGCTGGGAACGATGGCGCCAATGATGTCGGCCTTCCCTGCGTCGACCTGTTCGATCATTGACTGAACGACACGCTCACGTTGGATATCAAAACGCAGCCCTGTGCGCAGGCGAACCAGTTCCAGCAGGTCGGCGGTGATGCCGCGGAAGTTGCCATCGGCGTCGAAGAACGACAGCGGGGCAAAGGTCTCATTCACGATCACCTTGACCACTGGATGCTCCTGTAGCCAGCGTTCTTCGCGTTGTGTCAGTTGCAGTTTCTGGTCGGTCAGCAAGATATCGCTGCCGGCGCTCCAGCGTTTGGCGATCGCTTCCCGTTCATTGGTGGGCACGGCCGTCAATACGGCGTCGACAATGCTCAATAGCGTCTGCTGGTGTTGGGGCATGGCGAAGCTGAACCCGTAGGCTTCGTGTTTGCCGAAGTTGGCCATGCGGATGTTCTTCAGGTAGCCCTTGTTGATCATGTAGTGAGTAGAGATGGTATCGCCAAGGAATACATCCGCCTGGTCGAACGCCACCGCATTCAAGGCATTTTGATAAGAGGGATAAGCGCGTAGGGTCGCCTTGGGGTACAGCTTTTCCACCTCGCTCAACGGCAGGTAGTGGTACACCAGCGCCAGGCGCATGCCGGCCAGGCCATTGGTCAGGCTGCGGGTTTCTCCTTCGCGGGTGACGAGGACCGGCTGGTCCACCGCGTAGGGCTCTGACAGCGTGAGGTTTGGGTTGGCCGCCTCAAAACCGTTGGAGGATCCCAGCAAATCGATAGCCCCCGTTTCAAGCGCGCGGATCGCGGCCTCGCGAGAGGGGTAGCGCAATACTTTCACCGGCAAGGCCAGCGCCTTGGACAGCAGGCCGGCGTAATCAGCGGTGAGACCCTCGTAGTCACGTCCGCTGGACGTGAGGTCGAAGGGGGGGTAATCAGGCGCCGCAGTGCCCAGCACCAACTCGCGCTTGTTTTGCAGCCACTGGCGTTGAGCCTTGTTCAGGTGGGTTTCCAGTTGAACCGAGCCTGCACGACTCAACAAGGCGAAATGTTCCGGGCCCGTTGGCGGGTTCGCAAGTACCACGGTGCTGAAGCACAAGCCGGCACTCAATATAATCAGATAGTCCTTTATACGCCTGGGCATCCGCTTTCTCACACTAGCGCGTTTCGTTTTGCCATCTCGATAAGTTCTACCAAGGACTTGGCTTGAAGTTTCTGCATCAGCCTCTTTTTATAAGTGCTTACTGTTTTGTTACTCAGGAACATACCCTTGGCAATTTCCTTGTTGGTACGTCCTTGTGCAAAAAGTTGCAATACCATCAGTTCCCGGTCATTGACGGTCTTGAATAGTTCAAGCTCCTGGGATTCGACGCTATCGACACCATTGGTATTCAGTGCCTGGCTGGGGAAGTAGTTGTAACCGGATAACACTGCACGGATGGCGCTCAGCAACTCGCTCAGGTCGCCTTCCTTGCACACGTAGCCATCGGCGCCCGAACGCATGCAGCGTGTGGCGAACAGGGTGGGCGATTGGGCGGTCAGTATGAGGGTTTTCATCGGCGTGTTCATGGCGTTGAAGCGGCAGAGCACTTCTAGGCCATCCAGCTTGGGAATGCTGATATCCAGGATAATCAGGTCCGGCAGGCATTCGCGGACCATTTGTATGGCGTCGCACCCGTTATCTGTTTCGCCCACTACTTTGTAGCCTTCGTGTTCCAGCAACATCCGGATGGCGAGCCGTATAACCGGGTGGTCATCGATAATAAAAACTGAGTTCATGATCAGATTCCGTGCAAGTGCAAATAAAGCGGGCACATTAGCTCAGAAGAGGAGAGAGGAGCATGAGCCGAGGGGTGAGTAGATATAAAACAGGAAAAATCCTACAATAAAAAAGGTAATAGCCTACCGGCTGCTCAGGCTTGGTGAAGCGATGTGTCAGTGCTTTGGACGTGAGTGGACTAAATGCTGCAGCTATGGATTTAACTGATGCGGTATCGACGTCTTTCGTCGGCTCATAATGTTTAATTCCTACATTTCTAACTTGAGCAGTGGGCAGAGCAAATGTGCAAGTTCATCCTTGTTCAGCGGCTTGGATAAATAGCCAAGCAGTGGCAGGCCGCGGTCCATGGCTTGAGTGATCAGGCTGGCGAGTTCCGCCACCGGTAAACCGCTCAACAGGATGGCGGTCGTGGTAAAGCGTCGGCGACTGGCGATTTCAATCAGTTCGAGTCCCGGCAAGTCGGGTAGGCATTGGTCACACAAGATGATGTCGAAAGGCACCTCGGCCTGCGACATCAAGCAGATTGCCTGCTCGGCGCTTTCGGCCGGCGTCAGTCGTGCGAAGCCAAAGCTTCTGAGCAGGCATTGGGTGGCGAGGAGTTGGAACGGGTGATCCTCCACCAGCAGGATACGGAGCGAGTAAATGGGCATTGGGGCCACACGGTGAGTCAAGCATCGAGGGAGGGCGCGTAGGACCAGTTCGCCAGGGTCGCCCGGAGCGTGCGTGATTATTCATCGAGTGGTTGTGCGAATTCGATCAGGCCGCTCTGTTCCCGTCGTAGGTCGATTCCTTTCAAGAAACAGGCGGCTTGATCATGGTCGTTACTGAGGGCTGGAACGTCCGGTCATTTCCCGGGCCATCTCGGTGGCATAGCTGTCAGTCATCCCCGCGATAAAGTCGATCATGCGCAGGAACGACGCGTGCAGCGGCCATTCAGGGTTCGGCGCATTGTTGCCCAGCAGATCGAGAATGCGCCGGTTCTTGAACGACGGCGTACGCCCGCCATGCTGCTCCAGTGCCGCACCGCAGAACGCATTCAAGAGAATTTCCAGGGTGGTGTAAGCGCCGATCTCATGCAGGGTCTTGCGCTTGTCCTGGAAGATCTTCTTGCGCGCCATGTCCTTGGCATCCAGCACACAACGCTTGGCCGGGCCGTGCATGTGTTCCACCAGGTCGCCGGGAAGGGTGCCGGCGAGCAGGGCGTCCTGTTGCTCGACGAA
Source organism: Pseudomonas sp. IPO3749 (assembly GCF_013386605.1). NCBI lineage: Bacteria > Pseudomonadati > Pseudomonadota > Gammaproteobacteria > Pseudomonadales > Pseudomonadaceae > Pseudomonas > Pseudomonas sp. IPO3749. The sequence goes on from NZ_JACARN010000036.1 coordinate 20,238, forward strand.
GGCCTGTGCCGCTGCGTTGGTCAGATGCTCGATGGCCTTGCCGCGCAGGATCGCCAGCTTGCGTCGGCGCGAGTCCTGGGCGCCCAGTTGGCGATAGGTCTGGGGCAGGTCGTCGCCCACCAGGTTGAGCAGCAGCGACTCGACTTCGGCGTATTCGAGCAACTCCATTTCCAGGCCGTCTTCCAGGTCGATCAGGGCGTAGCAGATGTCATCCGCCGCCTCCATCAGGTACACCAGCGGGTGCCGGGCCCAGCGCTGTTCTTCGAGTTGTGGCAGGCCGAGCCTGTGGGCGATCTGTTCGAGGATTGGCAGTTCGCTCTGGTAGCAGCCGAACTTGTGCTTCTTGTAGCCCAGGGAGTCGGCGTGGCGGGCAGTCCAGGGGTATTTCAGGTAGGTACCCAGGGTGGCGTAGGTCAGCCGGGTGCCACCGTCGAACTGGTGGTACTCAAGCTGGGTCAGCACCCGAAAGCCTTGGGCGTTGCCTTCGAAATTCAAGAAGTCATTGCGCTCGGCGCTGCTCATGTCGTCCAGCCAGCCACGTCCTGCGGCTTGTTGGAACCAATGGCGGATGGCGTCTTCGCCGGAGTGCCCGAACGGTGGGTTGCCGATGTCATGGGCCAGGCAGGCCGACTGCACCACCATGCCCAGGTCGCTCGGGTCGCACCAGTCGGGCAGGGCGCTGCGCAGGGTTTCGCCGACGCGCATGCCGAGGGAACGACCCACACAGCTCACTTCCAGGGAGTGGGTGAGGCGCGTGTGGATATGGTCGTTGCTGGTAACCGGGTGCACTTGAGTCTTGCGGCCCAGGCGACGAAATGCGCCGGAGAAGATAATACGGTCATGGTCTTTGTGAAACGGGCTACGCCCCAGTTCTTCCGGGCTGTGCAGCGGTTTGCCAAGACGTTCGCGAGTCAACAGGGTGGGCCAATCCAAGGCGGGTACTCTCCGTGCGGTGAATGACCCTCCCAGCTTCCCGGTTCAGCGCGGCCTGGGCAAGCGAAAATCTACAGCCCGGCCGCGTCGATATCGATTAACAGCAAGCGCTGACCGTTATCGAAGAATTGTCCGGCGGTGAGGCAATACTGGTTGGTGGTGGCGTCGCGGTAGGTCGAAGACAACGTCAGCCGGCGCTCTTCCCAGCCTTCGGCCAACAGGTGATAGAAGTATGGACGCCATGACCAGTTGTGGCCCAGGTAACGGCTGTCGGACTGCCAGGCATCCTGGCGCCACTCAAAGTTCGGTGTGAGTTGGGTGCCGTGCCGGTCACACTGATAGAAGCGCAGCAGCCAGGGAAACGCCGGCAGTTGCGGCAGTTGGTTCAGCGGCGCCTGCCCCTGGGCCCAGGTCTGCAGGATCTTCATCAGTTCGGCCAATTGCTGGCGCAGTTGCATGACGCGCCCGCGTTCCGCCAGCTTCTGCTGGACATAGGCCGTGCGCAACTGGGCGAAACGCGGCACAAAGGCGTCGGCGGCGAACCAGTCCAACTGCGCCTGGGCAAACAGATAGCCCTGCACATAGCGCGAACCGCACTCCAGGGCGAAGCTCAATTGCGCCTCGGTTTCCACGCCTTCGGCAATGATCCAGCAGCCGGTCTTCTCGGCCATCTGCGCCAGGGCTCGCACCACTTCGCTGCTCGGCCCGCCGCGAGCGGCGTCCTGGAACAGGCGCATGTCCAGCTTGAGGATATCCGGCTGCAACGCCAGCACCCGGTCGAGCTGGGAGTAACCAGCGCCAAAGTCGTCGATGGCGATGCGCGCACCGGCTTCGCGATAGCGCGCCACCACGTCGGCCAGGCGCCGGATGTCGCCACCTAGTTCGGTGATCTCGAACACGATGCGCTGCGGGTCGACGCCATGGTGGTGGATCTGCTTCAGGCTCGGCAGGGCCTGGCCTGGGCGCAGGCGATTGATCCAGCGTGGCGAGATGTTCAGGCTCAGGAACCAGTCTTCGGGCGCTTCGTGCAAGCGGCTCAGCGCATTGTCGCGAATCTGCCGGTCGAGGCGGCGCAAGGTCACGCCCGGCGTGCGCGGGTCAGCGAACAGCGGGCCCACGGACTGCAAGCGGCCGTCAGCCTGGCGCAGGCGGCCCAGGGCCTCGACGCCGGCAATGCGGCCGGTGGCGGTGTCGATAAACGGCTGGAAGCAGGCGAGCGGTTGCCCGTCGATCACGGGGCCTCCTTAGAAACATTGGCGAAAAAAGGCCCGGCCCTCGAAAACGAGGGCCGGGCCGATTCTGTTAGCAAGAATGCAGCCAGCCAGGCTCAACTTTTACGCGAAGAGCCCTGCATGGCCAGTTTGATCAACGGGATCAAGCCGGCGCCGAGGCGCACCAGGCGCGTCAAGCTGCCAATGCCGCCGCCCTTGGCACCTTTGCCGGTAAAGAAACCCATCAGCGTCACCGCGGCCACGCCCCACAGCGGCGCGTGCTTGATGCCCAGGCTGTCCTGCCAGTTGCTGCCCATATTGCGCACCTTGTTCAGGGGCAACATCAGTTGCTGGGACTCGTGGCGGATCTCCTGACGGTGCATTTCCATGCGCAGACGGATCAACGCCTTGCGCATTTCCCGGCGGGAGGTGGTTTGCGGGATCTCAGTGATGCTCATGGCAGCAGGCGCTCCCGGTCATTGGCCAGCTCTTCGAGGGTGGCGTGGAAGGGCGTGGACTCATCGAATACCGCCGCCTTCAAGCGTACCCCGCAAAACGCGGCGGCCAAGGTATAGAACACGCAGAGGCAGATGATCCCGGTCAGGCGGTAGCCGGTGTCCCACACCAGGATCATCACCAGGGTCGACAGCCCCACCAGCAACAGCAGCGCAAACACTAATGCCAGGCCGGCAAACAGCAGCAGGCTGACGGTGCGGGCCTTCTGTTCCTGCAATTCGATACCAAACAATTCGACGTGGCTGTGCAGCAAGCCCAACACGGCCGCGCCCAGACGTCTTGAGGTAGTGCCCGTGGACGAGCCCGTTTCGCCGATAGACATGGTTAGCGCCTTGTGGCCAGCAGGCCGATCAGAAAGCCCACGCCGGCGGCAATGCCCACCGACTGCCAAGGGTTGGCTTGCACGTAATCTTCGGTCGCAGTGACCGCAGCCTGGCCGCGTTCGCGCAGGGAGTCTTCGGTCTGCTTCAGGGTTTCACGGGCCTGCAACAGCGTGTCGTGAATTTTTGCGCGCAGCTCATCAGCCTGGTCGCCCGCCAGCACTTTGGTGTCGTCCAACAACCGTTCGGTGTCAGTCACCAGGGTTTGAAAATCCGCCATCAGTATTTCTTGAGCAGTCTTTGCAGTTCTTCTGGCCATGGTTATCTCCGTGATTGGCTGATCTGTACGTTTCGAGTCACCGGCTTCGGTGAAGGTTCAGTGCAATTGTGTGGTACAGCTTTTGCTTTGCCTTGGTGCGCAGGCCCCGGGGCTTGCGCTGAATCTGGGCGGTCGGGCAGGAAGCCTTGAAAAACCTTACCCTAAATAACTGAAATTCGCGGAAAAACCCTGTCGGCAACGGCTTGTTGTGTTGATCGCTGCGCTAAAGCGGTTCACGCCCTCTGAAGAGGGGTGGGACCGGTGGTGCCAATTTAGTGCGCTCAACCCTGGCTTGAACCGCTTTGGTGCTTTTTGCCTTTATTGCAGGCCTGCCAACCTCCATGGAAAATTTGCAAAGTGCAGTGGACACGCTCGTCCACAGCTCCAACACCCTGTTTATCCTGATCGGCGCGGTCATGGTCCTGGCCATGCACGCCGGCTTCGCGTTCCTCGAAGTCGGTACAGTGCGCCAGAAGAACCAGGTCAACGCCTTGTCGAAGATCCTCAGCGACTTCGCCATCTCCACCCTGGCCTACTTCTTTATAGGCTATTGGATCTCCTACGGTGTGAGCTTCATGCAACCGGCAGCGGTGCTCAGTGCCGATCACGGCTATGGCCTGGTGAAGTTTTTCTTCCTGCTGACCTTTGCGGCGGCGATCCCGGCGATCATTTCCGGGGGCATTGCCGAGCGCGCAAGGTTCGCTCCACAGCTCTGCGCGACGGCGTTGATCGTGGCGTTTATCTACCCGTTTTTCGAAGGCATGGTGTGGAACGGCAATTTCGGCCTGCAGGCCTGGTTGCTCGCGACCTTTGGCGCCAGCTTCCATGACTTCGCCGGTTCCGTGGTGGTGCACGCCATGGGCGGCTGGCTGGCGCTGGCGGCGGTGTTGCTGCTGGGTCCGCGCAATGGGCGCTACCGCGAAGGGCGCCTGGTGGCGTTTGCACCGTCGAGCATTCCGTTCCTGGCGCTGGGCTCGTGGATTCTGATCGTCGGCTGGTTCGGCTTCAACGTGATGAGCGCGCAAACCCTGAACGGCGTCAGCGGTTTGGTCGCCGTCAACTCGCTGATGGCCATGGTCGGCGGCACGGTGGCGGCCCTGATCATCGGCCGCAACGACCCAGGCTTCCTGCATAACGGCCCGCTGGCCGGGTTGGTGGCGATCTGCGCCGGCTCCGACCTGATGCACCCGGTGGGCGCGCTGGTCACAGGTGTCGTCGCCGGTGGTTTGTTTGTGTGGTTCTTTATTGCGGCCCAGGACCGCTGGAAGATCGACGATGTCCTGGGTGTGTGGCCCCTGCACGGTCTGTGCGGCGTGTGGGGCGGCATCGCCTGCGGCATCTTCGGCCAGACCGCGCTGGGTGGACTGGGCGGTGTCAGCCTGGTCAGCCAGTTGATCGGCACCGCCCTCGGCGTGCTGGTGGCGCTGGCGGGCGGCCTGTTGGTGTATGGCGTGATCAAGCGCGTCACCGGGCTGCGTTTGAGCCAGGAACAGGAGTATTACGGCGCGGACCTGTCGATCCACAAGATCGGCGCGGTCAGTCAGGATTGATCGGCTCGTCTGCCGGCCGATAAAAACCGTGTAGCAGGCGATAGCGGGTCTGCCGCACTTCGTCGACCCGCGCCTGAACCTGTTGGTCCGGCAGGCCCAGCAGGATCAAGGCATGGGAGGCGAGCATCAGGCTCGACTCCAACAACTCGGGCACCACTTCACTGGCGCCTGCGGCTTTCAGTTCTGCCAGCTGGCTGTCGTCGCGGGTACGCACCAGGATTGGCACGTCGGCGTTGATCCGACGCGCTTCCTTGAGCACCACTAGCGCCACATCGGTGTTGTCCACGGCAATCACCACCAATCGCGCACGCTCCAGGCCGACTGCGCTGAGCAACGCGCCACGCCGGCAATCGCCGTAATGCACGCTGCTGTCTTCAGTGGCGGCTTCCTGCACCCGTTCCGGGTCGTCATCCAGGGCGATGAAGGTTTGTTGTTCGTTGCGCAGAAAACGCCCGATGGACTGGCCGACGCGTCCATAGCCACAGATCACCGCGTGCCCGCGCAGCTCGGCGTTGAGCGCGGTGATTGCTTCCAGCTGCACCTGCTGGTTGGGCTTGCGGTGCAGGCGCAGGGCGATGGCGGGGGCGGCGCGCAGTAGCAGCGGCGTGAGCAGCATCGAGCAAAAAGTGGCCGCGAGCAGCAGGCCGTTAAATTCATCCGGGATCAACCGGCTTTGTTGCATCTGTGCCATCAACGCAAAGCAGAACTCGCCACCCTGGGCCAGGGCCAGGCCGCTGCGCCAGGCGGTTTCACTGTCGCTGCCGCGCAGTTTGACCAGCACGGCGACCACAGAGCCTTTGACCAGCATCAAGGTCAGGGTCAGGCCGAGGATCAGCAGGCTATGGCTGACGAAGAGTTGCAGGTCGATCAGCATGCCGATGCTGACGAAAAACAGCCCCAGCAGGATGTCGCGAAACGGCCGGATATCTGCCTCGATCTGATGGCGGTAATGGCTTTCGCCCAACAGCATGCCGGCCAGGAAGGCACCGAGCGCAGGGGAGAGCCCCAACAGGTGCGTGAGCCAAGCGGTCAACAACACAATCACCAGCGCCAGCAGCACAAACAGCTCCGCTGAATGGGAGGCGGCCACTTCATGAAACAGGCGCGGCAATAACCAGCGGCTGGCCAATAGCAGGCCGACAAACAGCACCACGGTCTTGCCCAGGGTCAGGGGCAGCGCCCAATACCAGGCTTGCTCGCCAGTGCCGGCGAACACTGGCACCAGGGTCAGCAGCAACACCGCGACCACATCCTGGAACAGCAACACGCCAATCGCGTTCTGGCCGTGACTGCTGAAGATTTCCCCGAGGCTGGTCAGCTCCTTGCTGACGATGGCTGTGGACGACAGTGCCAGTCCTGCCCCCAGCAACAAGGCGATACCCGGCGCCACACCCAGGATCATCAACAACAGTCCCAGCAGTACCCCGCACCCCAACACCTGCAAGCTGCCCAGACCAAATACAACTCGGCGCAGGGCGAGCATCCTGGTCAGGGAAAACTCCAGGCCGAGGGAAAACAGCAGGAACACCACGCCCAGTTCGGCCAGGTCGGGTAGCTCTTCACTGTCATTCACCCAGTCCAGCGCGGTGGGGCCCACGGCCAGGCCGACGCACAGGTAACCCAGCACGGGGGGTAATTGCAGGCGACGAAACAGCGCAATCACCACCAGGGATGAGGCCAGTATAATCAGCAGGTTGGCAAACACACGCATCTCCGTTGCAGGTGGGCAGGCAAAAAGCCGCGAGAATCGCTGAAACAGTTATAGGCCATGGTGACCTGGGTCAGGGTTTATAGAGTGGGCTTCAGGCGGTCACCGGGCTTAGAATGTCTGCCTGTTTTCTGATCAGGTCCCTTCGCCATGCTTCCTGAATGCCAGCTGTTCGGCACCCTGGGTTGTCACCTGTGTGAGATTGCCGAAGTCGAAATCATGCCGCTCGTCGAACACGGCTTGCTGGTGGAATTGGTGGACATCACCGACCCCGAAGACCTGACCGAAGCCTACGGCCTGCGGATTCCGGTGCTTCGCCGGACGGACACCGGCGCGGAACTGGATTGGCCATTTGACTCACAACAGGTTGTTGCCTTCCTTCGTTAGGTTTATGCGATGGCAGGTTTCCAAATATTAAGTTACTGTATGTTTGTACAGCGATTGAATTGAGGGAACGCCCGTGGTGAATGTTGAACAACTGAAAAGCAGCGTCAATCGCATGTCCGCCAACGTCGTGCGCGACGCGGTGAACGAGCTGCGCCTCGATGGTCTGGTCACGGAAGGCAAGACGCCCTTTAACAAAGTGCATTTCAATACCTGCTTTGCAGAGATCGAGGCGTTATTCCAGCGCGCCGGCTACCACAAGCAGCTGGATGTGGTGGGTTACCAGGGCTTGTTGTACGCGTTGTACGATCCGGGCCGTTGGGAAGCGGTGGACGTGCTGCGCTGGCTCAAGGAGTTCACCGACGCCGCCAGTGCTTCGCCGATCCTGCGGGCGGAGTTGGCCAAGGCTTGAGATCCGCCCTAGGCTCAATCCCGCGCAATGCAGGATAATGCCCGCCGGTTTTGTCACAGGCTTTGAGCATTTCATGTCCACCTCCGGTTTTTCCGCGTCCCAGCACCAAGCCAGCACCTTGTATCTGCCGCCCGGTTCTTGGGCGACGGTGCTGGATTGCCTGTGCGAGCACTTCCCGGCCATCCGCCGCGAACACTGGCTGGACCGCATTGCGCGAGGCCGGGTGCTGGATATCAACGGCACCCCGATCACCGTCGACCTGGGCTACAAGGAAGGCTTGTGCATCTACTACTTTCGCGAAGTGCCTAACGAGAAAGTCATCCTGGTGCAGGAAACCATCCTGTATGCCGACGAGCATCTGGTGGTCGCTGACAAGCCGCACTTCCTGCCCGTGACGCCGGCCGGTGAATACGTCGAGCAAACCCTGCTGCGCCGCCTGATTCGCCGGCTGGATAATCCCTCACTGGTGCCGTTGCACCGTATCGACCGGCACACGGCGGGGCTGGTGCTGTTTTCGGCCAATCCGGCCAGCCGCTCGGCTTACCAGCAACTGTTTCCCACTCGCCAGATCGATAAATTCTATGAAGCCATCGCCCCAGCCCTGCCGGACCTGACCTTTCCCAGGGTGCACAAAAGCCGACTTGTGGATGGCGAGCCGTTCTTTCGCATGCAGGAAGGTGATGGCGTCCCCAACACCGAAACGGCGGTGGAGGTGCGCGAGAAAAACGGCGATCTGTGGCGCTACGGCCTGTTCCCGGTGACCGGCAAGAAGCACCAGCTGCGCGTGCACATGAGCGCCCTCGGCGCGAGCATCTGCAACGACCCCTTCTACCCCCACGTGATCAAAGACGCGGTAGACGATTACGCCAACCCCCTCAAACTGCTGGCCCAGGGCGTGCGTTTTATTGACCCGGTCACGGGGGAGGAACGCAGTTTCCGCAGCCGCATCAGCCTCGACTGGTAACCCCCCGGAAACGACAAGGCCCGCGCGAGGCGGGCCTTGATGGCAAACGCTAAGACTTACAAGTCTTTGACGGTGCGAACCTGGTCTTTGTTGATGCGGGTCTGCTTGCCGTCCAACTGTTCGAACTCGTAGAAGCCCGAGTCCTTGTCGAATTTAGGGGTGTCGACGGCCTGGATTTCGCGACCGTCATTCAGGGTGATCACTGTCGGCGAGGCGCAACCGGCGAGGGTGGCGAGGCCCAGTGCAAGCATGAGAGCGGCGATGGTCCGTTGAGTCATGAGTCTGTCTCCGAGAGAATACTTTTTAATGGCTGACCTTGTGACGCATGCAGCGTCGACAAAGTTCCGGGTGCGAGGTTCATTCTGACACGCCCGACGGCGTCTGTAACAGCTCCGGCGTATTAAGGTTGGCCAGGCGCGGATCATCTGCCGGGCATTCCAGACCCACGCCGCCAAGTTGCAGGAAGAGCTTGCGCGGGCTGCGCTCACCGGCGTGCCAGGCCCTGTCCACCGCATCGCGCAGGCCCGTGGGGACGATGCAGATCAACGGTTCCCAGAACGCGCCATGGCGCACCATCACCGGCAGCAGCGGGTTGCGTTGCGCGGTCTCACGCAGAGCCTGGATAAGCCCTGCGTCGATATGCGGCACGTCGCACGGCAATATCAGCAGGTGCGCATGACGGGCGGCGGCAAGTCCCGCACGGATACCGGCGAGGGGGCCGGGGAAGTCCGGGCTGTCGTCGGTCACCAGTTGGTCGGCATAGCTGGCGTACTGCTGCGGGTTGCGATTGCACGAGATGATCAGGTCGTCCGTGAGCTGTCGCACCAAGTGCTGCAAATGCGCAATCAACGGCTGGCCACGCCACTCCAGCAAGCCTTTGTCCTGGCCGCCCATGCGTTGGCCGCGCCCACCAGAGAGCAGCAGAACCGAACAGGGCAGTGGGGGCGAATCGATAGGCATGGCAGCTCCGCAGCGGCAGCAAAAGGGGGGCCTGTGATATAACATCGGGCTGTTCCTTCGACAACCGGACCGTGCCATGAAAGCCAAGGCAGATGCGCCCTTCGTACCCCTGAATATCGCTGTATTGACCGTCAGCGACACCCGAACCCTGGAAACCGATACCTCCGGCCAGGTCTTCGTTGACCGACTGACGGCCGCCGGCCACAACCTGGCCGAGCGCGTGCTGCTCAAGGACGATCTCTACAAGATCCGCGCCCAGGTCGCCCACTGGATCGCCGAAGACGTGGTGCAGGTGGTGCTGATCACCGGCGGCACCGGCTTCACCGGCCGCGACAGCACCCCCGAAGCGGTGAGCTGCCTGCTGGACAAACAGGTCGACGGCTTTGGCGAACTGTTCCGCCAGATTTCCGTGGCCGACATCGGCACCTCCACCGTGCAGTCCCGCGCGTTGGCCGGTTTGGCCAATGGCACCCTGGTGTGCTGCCTGCCGGGCTCCACCAATGCTGTGCGTACCGGCTGGGACGGCATCCTTGCCGAGCAACTGGACAACCGTCACCGCCCGTGCAACTTCGTCTCGCACCTGAAACAGGCCGAGCCTTGTGAATCCCGTGGGTAAGCCCGGCAGGACCGGCGCACTGCTGCCGGTGGAGGACGCCTTGGCTCAACTGCTGGCGATGGCCGACGCCGCGCCGATCCGTGAGCAGGAAAGCCTGTTGCTGGCGGATTGCGATGGTCGTGTACTGGCGCAAGACCTGATCTCCACCCTCGACCTGCCGCCGTGGCCGAACAGCGCCATGGACGGTTATGCCGTGCGGTTGGCGGACTGGACCGGCGAACCCCTGGTGGTCAGCCAACGCATTTTCGCAGGCCAGGCGCCACAACCCTTGGCCGCCGGCACCTGCGCCCGCATCTTCACCGGCGCCCCAGTACCGGAAGGGGCCGACTGCGTGGAAATGCAGGAGAACGCCGTGGTCCACGCCGATGCGCGCGTGAGCTTTACCGAACCCCTGCACCTCGACCAGAACATCCGTCCCCAAGGCCAGGAAACCACCGTAGGCGAGCTTGTTTTAACGGCGGGTACGCGCCTGGGCCCAATTGAACTGGGCCTTGCGGCGTCTCTCGGCCATGATCGCCTGGCAGTGGTACGCCGCCCACGCGTGGCGGTTCTATCCACCGGCGATGAGTTGATCGAACCGGGCTTGCCGCTCGGACCGGGGCAGATCTACAACAGCAACCGGCGCGTGCTGTGCTCATGGCTTACGCGCATGGGCTGTGAAGTGATCGACGCCGGCATCCTGCCCGACGACCTTGAGCAAACCCGCGCGCGCCTGGGCGGCTTGGGCAGTGTCGACTTGATCCTGTCCACGGGCGGTGTGTCGGTTGGCGAAGCGGATTTCCTTGGGATCGCCCTGCGTGAAGAGGGTGAGCTGGCGTTGTGGAAACTGGCGATCAAACCGGGCAAGCCGCTGACCTTCGGCCACTTCCGTGGCGTGCCGGTGATCGGCCTGCCCGGTAACCCGGCGTCGACGTTGGTCACGTTCGCGCTGCTGGCACGCCCTTATCTGCTGCGCCGCCAAGGTGTGCAGGACGTCGAGCCACTGCGTTTCGACGTGCCGGTGGGGTTCGAGTGGCCCAAACCGGGCAACCGCCGCGAGTACCTGCGCGGTCGCATCGAGCAAGGCAAAGCGATCATTTACCGCAACCAGAGCTCCGGCGTGCTGCGCAGTGCGGCGTGGGCGGAAGGGTTTGTGGAGGTGTTGGAAGGCACGACGCTGGCGATGGGCGACCGGGTCAACTTCATTCCCTTGAGTGAGGTATTTGGCTGACACACAATTCACCGACGGCGGGCGCACAGTCAAGACAAGTCCTATGAGCCAAGCAGGGCGGGCAGGCTAGTTTTTCGAGTCCCGGTTACTGGAGGACTGACGATGACTATCCAACCTGCTGCATCCGTTCATGGCGTGGCGGCATCCGCTCACGCCGAGCCCGACTTGCCCTCGGCAGCGTCAATCAATTCAAGCACTGCACGCGGGGTTTTGAATCAACTGATCGGCAGGCCGCTTTCCGAGAACACTTATCGGGAACGGCTTGCCTGCATGATCGCCGATCCGAGTATCACTTCCTGGCAGGCGCTGACGCGTAACCCTGGTCAGTTAAAACGGCTGCAGGACAATGAACGACTGGGCTGGGCCGACCCGGCTGCGGCTGACAAAACCTTGCCGACACTGGCGCAGGCCCTGGGTCAGCGAAACGTTTGGCTGCCAGAGGTCGACAGCCTCAATGCCAACATCCTGAAGAACCTGACGGTCCAAGTGGCAGAAAAATACCTGGCGCAATTCCAGTCCATTCTTCAAGACCCGGCACCTGCCTTGTCGCAGGATGTCTCGATAGTCCGTGGTGCGCCATCAGCGGGTAAAACCACCTTTCTCACCGGCCAGTTCGCGCTCAATACCGATGTTGTCAAAAACATGATCCAGAACCGTATGCCCGGCACGAGCATGTTGCAGGTGCATGACCAAGGCGCTGCGTTGGTTCAGCAGTTCATGGGCCCCATGGAAAAGCGCCTGGGGCAGCCACTGACGCGAGATGCGTTGTACCTGTGGCCAAACGATTTCAACCAGAAAATCGCCGATATCGCACGCTTGAGCCAGGAACCCAAGTTGCACTTCCACGATATCCAGGTGGACCTCGCGACCTTGTGCTGTCGGATTCTCAAGCGTGGCACCGATGAGGCAGTGATGGGCTTCAATGTCCTGAGCCAGTTTTTCAGTGCGGGCCTGGAGCACCGTGGCCCAAGTATCGAGTCAGTCAAGAACAGCCAGGACAGGCTAAAGGAGTATTCGCTGTCGGCCTGGAACGGTCAGCAGAATGTGCTCGTTGCTCAACGCGCACCCGGTGCCCAGGATTTTGTGATCAAGGATCAAGCCCTGTTCGATAAAGTGACTGCCCGGGACAACCATTCCATACAGGCAGAGGTAGAGAGTGTTCGCACCACCATGATTGACGCGCCGTTCATCGAGGCCTTCACGGCTCCACTTGCGCCTGCGCAGGCGAGTGCGTTTGGTGCAGCATTGCGGCGGTATGAGGGGCTGACGTTCGAGCAGGCGTTGACACAGCACGCCCAGCGCATACCGGTTGCTACCTCGGTAGCGGCCCGCGTGTTGGCCGGTGTGAGGCCCGGCTGATTCAGTAGTCATCCCCACGTTCGGTCACGTCGCGCTCTACCGGCGCGGCGTCCGGGTCATACCCGACCGGGAACTTGCCCTTCAGCGTCCAGGCAAACGCAATGATCTCGGCGATCGTGCGGTACAAGTCCTCTGGAATACTGTCGCCCAGTTCCATCCGCGCCAGCAGTTTGACCAGCTCGGCGTTTTCATAGATCGGCACTTCGTTTTCGCGCGCCAGCTTCAGGATGGCTTCGGCCAGGGCATCGTCGCCCTTGGCGGTCAGGGTCGGTGCCTGCTGGCCGTCGTACTTGAGGGCAATCGCCTGGCGCGGTGGGTTGGCGTTTTTCATGCGGTTTCATCCACCCAGCGTTGCTCCAGTCCGGTTTTCGGCCCGCGTGGCGGGGTGCCGAGGTGGCAATCGAGGTCGCCGACATTGATCCCCGACGTCACCAGGCGTTCGCGCAAGCTGCCCAAGTGGCTTTCGATCAAACTGGCGGTGAATGGCCGCGAGGCCCACAACTGGCTGGAGAGTTTGCCCTGGCTCAATTGCGCCTGCACCTGCAGCGGCCCCAGCGGCTCCATGTCGAACGCCAGTTCGACGCGCCAGAGCATCTGCTTGGCATCCTTTTTCTCTTTGCGTTCGGGCTGGTCCTTGTCCGGCGCCGGTTCTTCGCGCTGGAACTTGACCTGCAACGGCACGATGTCTTGCAACGTGCGCATGGGGATTTCCAGCTGCCAGGTGGTTTGCAGGCGGCCGTCGGCGGTGGTGCCGGTCTGTTCCAGGCTCGACAATTGATGGCTCTGCAACCGCGAGATTGCCCCGGCGGCCAGGCGCAGCAGGTTTTCCAGGTCGCCTTCGCCTTCCAGTTTGGCCATCAGCCGTTCAGGCAGAGGAAAGCCAACGGGTGCTTGGCGCGCACTGACCTGGCCGAGGGTGTTCAAAGGGCTGCGCACGAAGTTGGGCAGCACCTGGGCCAGGGTGTTGGCGGCGAGGATGGCATTCATGTTGGTGCTGGCGGGGAGCGCAGGCAGCAAGTCGGCGACCAGGCGCAGCAAGGCACCTTTCATGTCCAGCGGTGGGACTTGCGGGTTTTGCCCGGCGAGCAGCTTGGCTTCCAGAAAGGCACCGCTGTTCTGGATGACTTGCGCCAATACCTTGGGATTGCTGACCTGCGCCAGGTCGGGCAGGGCGGCGAGTAAACGCTCGGCGGCGCCGCGCAGCTCGGCGGAGGTGCTGTCGCCGCGTGGCAGGTTCTGCAGCGCTGTGAAGACGGCATCCAGCGAGCCTTGGCGACTTTGCTGGGTCGACAGTTGTTGGGTGACGGCCAGCTGATCCTTGAGTCCGCTCAACGGCACAAAGCTTAAAGTCTGCGCGTTCTGTACCACGGCGCTGAGCAGGCTGCCGACGCGCAACGGCTGCGGGCTTTCCACGCTCAGGGTCGCGCCGGTCAGTGCGCTGTTGAGCACGGTGACCAGCGAGCGATAGATCGCCGGTTGCGCCGTGCCCTGGGGCAACATCTGGGTGGTCAGCACCTTGGCCTGAAGCAGTGCGCCCACCGGCATCTGGTGGGTGTCGATGCGGGTGAGGGCGGCGACATTGGCGCTCAAGGCCTGTTGCAGGCTGAGGGTCAGGTTGCCGGTGGGCGTCTGGCTCACCGCCACATTGCTGCCCAACGGCAGCGGCTGCGGGCTGCTGGCCTGCACCAACGTTTGGCGGCCGCCTTCAAGGGTCAACTTGAGCAGCAACTGAAAGGCTTCACCGCCTTGTTTCAGGGCGATGACTTCTGCGTTCGCGGTTTTCCCAGGGTCGATCAGGCCGATCTGCGGCTCCAGCAGTTTCAGCAACTCGCCGGCCGCAGGCGCAGGGCCGGGCCCGGCTGCCGGGGCGGGTGGAAGCGTAGGAAGGTTGATCTCACCGGTCATCGCGCGCGTCGTCTCTGGGGAAATTGCCCTCTTTAGAGTAGGGCATCACATGTATAATGCCGCCCGTCTGCAAAGAGAGCGGTAAAAACCTCACAACTATTTGATCCAGCTCTCTAAAATCGGTCGCCAAAGCCGTTATTGTGCATTTCTCTTTAACGGCCGCTGCACCGCCGACTTGAACCGTAAAGGCCCGCGATCTTTTGACCAGCCCTCTTCTTGAAGCCGTAGCGCTCTCCTGTGAACGCGACCTGCGCCTGCTGTTCGAGCACCTCGAACTGCGGCTGACGGGCGGCGACATGGTGCAGGTCAGCGGCCCCAACGGCAGCGGCAAGACCAGTTTGCTGCGCCTGTTGGCCGGGTTGATGCAGCCGACGGCTGGGGAAGTTCGCCTGAACGGCAAGGCCCTCAACGAACGACGTACCGAACTGGCGCGCAACCTTATCTGGATCGGCCACGCCGCCGGCATCAAGGACGTGCTCACCGCCGAAGAGAACCTCAGCTGGCTCAGTGCCCTGCATCATCCCGCGTCGCGCGATGCCATTTGGCAGGCCCTGGCCGCAGTCGGCCTCAAGGGCTTTGAAGACGTTCCCTGCCACACCTTGTCCGCCGGCCAGCAGCGCCGCGTGGCCCTGGCGCGTTTGTACCTGCCGGGGCCGCCGCTGTGGATTCTCGACGAGCCCTTCACCGCCCTCGACAAACAAGGCGTCGCCCAGTTGGAAGAACACCTGGCCCAGCATTGTGAGCAGGGCGGTCTGGTCATCCTCACGACCCACCACACGCTGACGCGCATGCCTGCTGGCTATCGCGATCTCGATCTAGGGCGGTGGTCGGCATGAGCGTATTCGCCCTGTTGGTCGCCCGTGAAGCGCGCTTGCTCTGCCGTCGCCCGGCGGAACTGGCCAACCCGCTGGTGTTCTTCGCGATTGTCATCGCGTTGTTCCCGTTGGCAGTCGGCCCCGAGACTAAACTGTTGCAAACCTTGTCCCCGGGACTGGTGTGGGTGGCCGCGCTTTTATCGGTCCTGCTCTCGCTGGACGGGCTGTTTCGCAGTGATTTCGAAGACGGTTCCCTGGAACAGTGGGTCCTTTCGTCGCACCCTCTGCCACTTCTGGTACTGGCCAAGGTACTGGCACACTGGGCTTTTTCCGGCTTGGCGCTAGTCTTGCTCTCGCCGCTGCTGGCGATGATGCTGGGCTTGCCCGTCGAATGCCTGCCGGTGTTGCTCCTGTCCTTGTTGCTCGGTACGCCGGTGCTCAGCCTGTTGGGGGCTGTGGGCGCAGCGTTGACCGTGGGTTTGAAGCGGGGCGGCCTGTTACTGGCCCTGTTGATTCTGCCTTTGTATATCCCGGTGTTGATCCTGGGCAGCGGTGCTTTACAGGCCGCACTCATGGGCATGCCGGCGACCGGTTACCTCCTGTGGCTTGGTAGCCTGACCGCCCTGGCGGTAACCCTGACACCCTTTGCTATAGCGGCCGGCCTGAAGATCAGCGTCGGCGAATAATGAGGTCTGGTTAAGCGTTGTCTTAACCAGTAAAGACCCTAAGCTTTTCGCAACGACGAAAAGCTACCGTGATGGAAACAGCAATGAACTGGACCTGGTTTCACAAGCTCGGCTCGCCCAAATGGTTCTATGGCATCAGCGGCAAGCTGCTGCCGTGGTTGAGCATCGCTGCCGTATTGCTGATCGGCATCGGCCTGGTCTGGGGCCTGGCCTTTGCGCCGCCGGACTACCAGCAAGGCAACAGCTTTCGCATCATCTACATCCACGTGCCCGCCGCGATGCTGGCCCAGTCCTGCTACGTGATGCTGGCGGTGTGCGGCATCGTCGGCCTGGTGTGGAAAATGAAACTCGCGGACGTGGCCCTGCAATGCGCCGCGCCCATTGGCGCGTGGATGACTGCCGTGGCGCTGGTCACCGGCGCAATCTGGGGCAAACCCACCTGGGGTTCGTGGTGGGTGTGGGATGCGCGACTAACGTCCATGTTGATCCTGCTGTTCCTGTACTTCGGTCTGATTGCTCTGGGCAACGCGATCAGCAATCGTGACAGCGCCGCCAAGGCCTGCGCGGTGCTGGCGATTGTTGGCGTGATCAACATTCCGATCATCAAATACTCGGTGGAGTGGTGGAACACCCTGCACCAGGGCGCCACCTTCACCCTCACCGAAAAACCGGCAATGCCCGTGGAAATGTGGGCGCCGCTGCTGCTGATGGTGCTGGGCTTCTACTGCTTTTTCGGCGCCGTGTTGCTGATGCGCATGCGCCTTGAAGTGCTCAAGCGTGAATCGCGCACCAGCTGGGTCAAGGCCGAAGTGCAAAACAGCCTGGGAGCGCGCGCATGAGTTTTGCTTCTTTCAGCGAGTTTCTCGCCATGGGCCATCACGGCCTGTATGTCTGGACGGCCTATGGCATCTGCCTGGCGGTGCTGGCCCTCAACGTCGCCGCGCCGATCCTGGCCCGCAAGCGTTACCTGCAACAAGTGGCGCGTCGTCTGCGCCGGGAGACCGAAAAGTGAATCCGCTGCGTAGAAAGCGTCTGTTGATCATCCTTGCCATCCTGGCCGGCGTCGGCATTGCCGTGGCCCTGGCCTTGAGTGCCCTGCAGCAGAACATCAACCTGTTCTACACCCCGACCCAGATCGCCAATGGCGAAGCCCCTGTCGATACACGGATTCGCGCCGGCGGCATGGTGGAGCAGGGCTCGCTGAAGCGTTCCGGTGATTCCCTGGACGTGACGTTCGTGGTCACCGACTTCAACAAAGCCGTGACCATCACCTACCGCGGCATCCTCCCGGACCTGTTCCGCGAAGGCCAGGGCATCGTCGCCCTGGGCAAGCTCAACGCCGACGGCGTGGTGGTGGCCGATGAAGTGCTGGCCAAGCACGATGAAAAATACATGCCGCCGGAAGTCACCAAGGCCCTGAAAGACAGCGGCCAATCCGCGCCAACGCCTGCCAAGGAGGGCTAAGCCATGACGTCCGCACTGTTTATTCCGGAGCTGGGCCAGTTGGCGATGATCCTCGCCCTGTGTTTTGCCGTCGTCCAGGCCGTGGTGCCGTTGCTCGGCGCCTGGCGTGGCGACCGCCTGTGGATGAGCCTGGCGCAGCCGGCGGCCTGGGGCCAGTTTGCCTTTTTGCTGTTCGCCTTTGGTTGCCTGACCTACGCCTTCATGACCGACGACTTTTCCGTCGCCTACGTCGCCAATAACTCCAACACCGCTTTGCCCTGGTACTACAAGTTCAGCGCCGTGTGGGGCGCCCACGAAGGTTCGCTGCTGCTGTGGGCGCTGATTCTTGGCGGCTGGACCTTCGTCGTGTCGGTGTTCTCGCGCCAACTGCCGCAAGTGATGTTGGCGCGCGTGCTGGCGGTGATGGGCATGATCAGCATCGGCTTCCTGCTGTTTTTGATCATGACCTCCAACCCGTTCAGCCGCATCCTGCCGCAGATTCCTACAAACGGGCATGACCTCAATCCATTGCTGCAAGACATCGGCCTGATCGTGCACCCGCCGATGCTCTACATGGGTTACGTAGGTTTCTCCGTGGCCTTTGCTTTCGCCATCGCCGCCTTGCTCGGTGGGCGCCTAGATGCGGCCTGGGCACGCTGGTCGCGGCCGTGGACCATCGTCGCCTGGGCTTTCCTTGGGATTGGTATCACCTTGGGGTCGTGGTGGGCGTATTACGAACTCGGCTGGGGCGGCTGGTGGTTCTGGGACCCGGTGGAAAACGCCTCCTTCATGCCTTGGCTGGTGGGCACGGCGCTGATTCACTCGCTGGCCGTCACCGAAAAACGCGGCGTGTTCAAAAGCTGGACCGTGTTGCTGGCCATCGCGGCATTTTCTCTCAGCCTGCTCGGCACTTTCCTGGTGCGTTCGGGCGTGTTGACCTCCGTGCATGCGTTCGCCTCCGACCCGGAGCGCGGCGTGTTCATCCTGATCTTCCTGCTGTTTGTAGTCGGTGGCTCCCTGACGTTGTTTGCCCTGCGTGCGCCCGTGGTCAAGAGCCAGGTCGGTTTCAACCTGTGGTCGCGGGAAACCTTGCTGCTGGGCAATAACCTGGTGCTGGTAGTAGCGGCGTCGATGATTCTGCTCGGCACGTTGTACCCCTTGGTGCTGGATGCCCTGAGCGGCGCCAAGCTGTCCGTCGGCCCGCCGTACTTCAACGCGTTGTTCATTCCTTTGATGGGCCTGTTGATGGTGGTGATGGCCGTCGGCGTGCTGGTGCGCTGGAAAGACACCCCGGTGAAATGGCTGGTGGGCATGCTGATGCCGGTGCTGCTGGGCAGCGTGGCCTTGGCGGTGATCGCCGGGTTTGCCTACGGCGATTTCAACTGGGCGGTGCTCGCGACCTTCCTGCTCGCTGCCTGGGTATTGCTGGCCGGCGTGCGTGACGTCGTCGACAAGACTCGCCACAAAGGCTTGATCAAGGGCCTGCCCAGCCTGACCCGCAGCTATTGGGGCATGCAGATCGCCCACATTGGCATCGCCGTGTGCGCCCTGGGCGTGGTGTTGTCCAGCCAGAACAGCGCCGAGCGCGACCTGCGCCTGGCGCCGGGTGAGTCCATGGACCTGGCCGGTTACCATTTCATCTTCGAGGGTGCCAAGCACTTCGAAGGGCCGAATTTCACGTCAGACAAAGGCACCGTTCGTGTCGTACGCAACGGCAAGGAAATCGCTGTGCTGCACCCGGAAAAACGCCTGTACACCGTGCAGAGTTCGATGATGACCGAAGCCGGCATCGACGCCGGTTTCACCCGCGACCTGTATGTGGCGTTGGGCGAACCCTTGGGCGACGGCGCCTGGGCCGTGCGCGTGCACGTGAAACCGTTCGTGCGTTGGATCTGGTTCGGCGGCCTGCTCACCGGTTTCGGTGGCTTGCTGGCCGCGCTGGACCGGCGTTATCGGGTCAAGGTCAAGAGCCGGGTGCGTGAAGCGCTCGGCCTACAGGGAGCGGCGGCATGAAGCGTTGGTTGATGGTTGTGCCGCTGGCGATGTTTCTGGTGGTTGCGGTGTTCTTGTATCGCGGGTTGTATCTGGACCCGGCCGAGCTGCCTTCGGCGATGATCGGCAAGCCGTTCCCGGCGTTTTCGCTGCCGACCGTGCAGGGCGACAAAACCCTGACCCAGGCCGACCTGCTGGGCAAACCGGCGCTGGTCAACGTGTGGGGCACCTGGTGCATCTCCTGCCGCGTCGAACACCCGGTGCTGAACAAGCTGGCCGAGAAGGGCGTGGTGATCTACGGCATCAACTACAAGGACGACAATGCAGCGGCCTTGAAGTGGCTGGCCGAGTTCCACAACCCGTATCAGTTGGATATCCGCGATGAAGACGGCAACCTCGGCCTGAACCTCGGTGTGTACGGTGCTCCGGAAACCTTCTTCATCGACGCCAAGGGCGTGATCCGCGACAAGTACGTCGGCGTGATCGACGAAGTGGTCTGGCGCGAGCAACTGGCCGCCAAGTACCAGGCGCTGGTCGATGAGGCCAAGCCATGAAGCGTCTGTTAGCCGCTGCGGTCCTGGCGCTTGGACTGGTCGGCGTGGCCCATGCCGCCATCGACACTTACGAATTCGCCAAGGACGGTGACCGCGAGCGTTTCCGCGAACTGACCAAGGAACTGCGTTGCCCCAAGTGCCAGAACCAGGACATTGCCGACTCCAACGCACCCATCGCCGCCGACCTGCGCAAAGAGATCTTCCGTATGCTCGGGGAGGGCAAGGACAACCAGCAGATCATCGACTTCATGGTCGACCGCTACGGTGATTTCGTGCGCTACAAACCGGCGCTCACCGGCAAGACCGCGCTGCTCTGGTTCGGCCCTGCCGGGCTGTTGTTGGCTGGCGTCGTCGTCATGGCCGTGATCGTGCGCCGCCGTCGCGCCGCACCGACTGACGGCTCCGACGCGCTGTCCCCTGATGAGCGTAAACGTCTCGACCAATTGCTGGACACCAAGACTGATGATTGATTTCTGGCTCGCAGCCGGCTTGCTGCTTCTGATTGCCCTGAGTTTCCTGCTGATCCCTGTACTGCGCGGCCGCCGCGCCCAGCGCGAAGAGGATCGCACCGCGCTGAACGTGGCGCTCTACCAAGAACGTGTGGCCGAGCTGCAAGTGCAGCAGGACGAAGGTGTGCTCAACGCCGCCCAACTCGACACCGGCCGCGCCGAAGCTGCGCGCGAATTGCTGGCCGACACCGAAGGCGTGGAAAAACCCCGCGAGTCGCGCCTGGGCAAGCCGTTGCCATTTTTGGCGGCGTTTCTGGTGCCTGTCCTGGGCGTTGCGCTGTACCTGCATTACGGGGCCAGCGACAAGGTCGAACTGACCCGCGAGTTCTCCCAGCCGCCGGTGTCCATGGAAGACATGACCCAGCGCCTGGAACGCGCCGCCGCCGCCCAACCGGATTCGCCGGAAGGCCTGTATTTCCTGGGGCGTGCCTACATGGCCCAGGACCGTTCCGCCGATGCCGCAAAGGTCTTCGAGCGCACCGTGGCCCTGGCCGGGCGCCAGCCGGAACTGCTCGGCCAGTGGGCCCAGGCGCAGTACTTTGCCGACAATAAACAGTGGTCGCCCAAGGTTCAGGCGCTGACCGATGAAGCCTTGAAGCTGGATCCGAAGGAAGTCACCAGCCTTGGCCTGCTCGGTATTGCGGCATTTGAAGGCCAGCGTTATCAGGAGGCGATTGACTACTGGAACCGTCTGCTGGCCCAACTGCCAGCGGAAGACAACTCCCGCGCGGCGTTGCAAGGTGGCATTGATCGCGCAGCTGAGAAGCTGAAAGAAAACGGCGGCACCGTCGCCCCTCAAAAAGCCGCGATGAAAGTTCGTGTAGATCTGAGCGCCGACGTGAAGGCCAAAGCCCTGCCGACTGACAGCGTGTTCATCTTTGCCCGTGCGGTCTCCGGCCCACCGGCGCCATTGGCCGCCAAACGCGTCACCGTCGCCGAACTGCCGATCACCGTCGAACTGGGCGATGCTGACGCAATGATGCCGCAGTTGAAACTGTCGAACTTCCCCGAAGTCCAACTGGTTGCGCGCATATCCCGGGCTGGTGTTCCGACAGCTGGCGAGTGGATCGGCCGCAGCCAACCCTTGGCCAGCACCACGACTGCCCTGCAGCAGCTGACCATCGACAGTCCGGACAAGTAAATCGAGGAAACGCCTATGACCGCATTTGCACGCATCACCCTGCTTAGCCTGGTATTGGGCCTGAGCGCTTGTGCGGTCCACCGCCCACCTCCCGCGCCTACCGGCCCGACCATTCCACCGTCGGGCCCGTCGACCCAGCCAACCACCAAACCCTCCGGCCCAGTGACCCCTGCACCGAAGCCAGTGCCCACCAAATCCGCGACCTTCGCCCCACCCCCGGGCGCCGTGAGCCACTGGGACGGCAAGATGCAGGTGTATGTGCTGGACGAACAGCCCGACACCTTCTACCGCCAGCGCACGTATTACCGCTGGAGCAACGGCTGGAGCCGCTCTATCAGCCCGAACGGGCCGTGGGAAGAGACCGACGTGCAGGGCGTACCGCCGGGGTTGAGCAAGCAGTACGCGCAATGACAAAAGGCGACCTTCGGGTCGCCTTTTTCATGCCTGTGCAACACGTTCTCCAATCTCAAAGATCATCTGTGGGAGCGTTGCTCAGTGTTAGTCAGTTAGCCATACCCCACTCATCTCCCGGCATGATTCGTTTCATAAACTCATCGAAAAGAGGAACTGTAAATGCCGTGTCCCCGTGATTCGGGCTCCAGATCATTCCTTTCGCAATCAGGCTATTGCGGATGGGCCCCAGCGCCTGAACCCGGCGACCCAGTCGATCAGCAATATCTCCGGATCGATGCGGTCCGGGTCCGAGCTCTGCCATTGCTCGTAGGTACTTCTTCTCCGTAGGAGTGAGACGATCAAAGCGTACCCGAAAGAAGCTCTCATCGAGCGCCGCTACGGCCTCGCCGGAGGCGAGTTCCACGTCGGTAATCGTGATAGGGCTTTCCCCCGCGACATCCCATGCGTGATTGCCCCATTCTTGTAGGAAATACGGATAACCCCGGGTTCTGCTGACGATGATTTCAACAGCTTCTGGATCGTATGCCACGCCTTCGTCTTCAGCGGGTTTGACGATGGCGAGTGTTGCCTCTGCCTCAGATAGAGGTCCGATTTCCGGATAGTCAAACAACCTTTCGGCATATGATTTCGCGTTGCCCGCTCGACCTCGCAGCTGAGGAAGACCAGCCCCCACTACGGTGACAGGCAGGCGTGACTGGGCGCAGCGGTGCAAAGCAGAGATGAGTGCAGAGAATTGCGACTCTTCGACGTATTGCATTTCGTCGATAAAAATCACCAGTGCGGAGCCAACTGACTTGGCTGCCAGGCCTGCTTGCTCAAGCAGTGCGGAAAGATCTGCCTCCAGATCGCCGTTATCCGCTAGACCCGCCTCAGGTTCGAGATCCAGTCCCACCTCAATATCGGCATAGATAACTTTCAGTGAGCCGGCAAAGCCTGCCAGCGCGCGCAAACCACGGCGGGCCAGATCCTTTGCCGCGTCCAGGCGGCTCAGTCGGAGAAGGGCCAGACGTAACTGCGGGGCGAGCAAAGCCGGAAGGGATCGATTCTCAGGGGCTTCAATACGTATGGTATGTACACCTTCACCTTCTGCATCCAGACGCATCTGATCAAGTAATACGGTTTTTCCAACCCCTCGGAGTCCGACCATCAACACGCTTTTTGCCGGACGACCTGTTCGCAAGCGGGCTATACCTATCCGCACACGTTCTCGTAGCTCACCTCTTCCGGCAAGTTCGGGCGGTGGTGTGCCTGCTCCGGGGGAGTAGGGATTCGTAATAGGGTTCATGAATATACCGAACTTATCAATGTTATGTGATTTTCATAAACTAGCTAAACTCCCTACATATCTCAAGCTTTAGCCTACGTCGCGCATAGATATTGAGCGCTTCAAACAGATTGAAGCAGAGGCTGTCTCCACTGCCATCAAAACCTTGCATCAAACCTTAACCAAGCATTTTTCTGTCCAGAATGCGCCGGCCATGCTGATCGCGCCCAGGCTCTAAGTGGGAGCGATCAACGAAATGCATCAGTTCACGGGGCACTCCCGCTCCAGTGCCGTATCCACCCACAACTGAGCAATCTCAATCATCTGCACCACCGCCAACACCTGCTTGCGGCCCGAGCCATCCAAGTGCTCGGCACAGTCGTACGCACACACAGTTGCCGATTCCAGCGAGCAGCGATTGCGAGACGCTAACGGTGCGTTATGGCAACCGCAACCGAAAGGGAAGGTAGGAAAAATCGCATATGTTGTGGCGAGCGGGCTTGCCCCGCGTTGGGCTGCGAAGCGGCCCCAAAACCTGGCGACGCGTTCTGCCTGAATGAACACGGTGGCCATACTGGGGCTGCTACGCAGCCCAACGCAGGGCAAGCCTGCTCGCCACAGGGTTGATCCGAGTTTCAGCCAAGTCCAACCTTTCACAAAACCTTCATCCAACCGACCCCCTCCAGTCATGTGCAAGTAATAGCACTGACACCTCCCGCGCCTACTGTCGTTTGAACTCAACCGCAGCCATCCCCTGGCTGTTCAAACAAGACAGAGAAGCCCATGAATCACGCTATCCATGTCGATCACTTGAACAAGACCTTTGCGAAGAAATCCGCGTTGGTCGACCTCGAACTCACCATTGCCCCAGGTGAGATGGTCGCGCTGATTGGCGCTTCCGGTTCTGGCAAGTCCACCTTGTTGCGCCACTTGGCGGGGCTGGCCTGTTGCGACAAGAGCAACGGCGGCAGCGTCAAGGTGCTGGGCCGGGAAGTACAGGCCAGCGGGCGCTTGAATGGCAGGGTGCGGCGGCTGCGCGCGGACATCGGCTACATCTTCCAGCAGTTCAACCTGGTCAACCGCCTGAGCGTGCTTGACAACGTGCTGCTCGGTTGCCTGGGCCGCATGCCGCGCTGGCGCGGCAACCTGGGCTTGTTCAATGCTGAAGAGAAAGCGTTCGCCATGGAGTCCCTGGCACGCGTTGGCCTGGCCGACCTGGCCGCGCAACGGGCCTCGACCTTGTCCGGCGGCCAGCAGCAGCGCGTGGCGATTGCCCGTGCATTGACCCAGCGCGCCGAGGTGATCCTGGCCGACGAACCTATCGCTTCGCTGGACCCGGAGTCGGCACGCAAGGTCATGGAGATCCTCGCTGACATCAACCGCCGCGACGGCAAGACCGTGGTGGTGACCCTGCATCAAGTCGATTACGCCATGCGTTATTGCCCGCGTGCCGTGGCCCTTAAAGGTGGCCGCATTCATTTCGACGGGCAGGGCAGCGAGATGAGCAGCCACTTCCTCAATGATTTGTACGGTGCCGACGTCGACACCAGCCTGATGTTTTCCGACCAGACCCGCCACACCTCCGTCACCCCTCGGCTGGCCCTGGCGCGCGCTTGAAATCCTACTCACGACCCACAGGAATCCTTTCCATGTTGAACCGTATCGGCCAAGTGTTTCTGTCCGCCGCGTTGTTGGCCAGTGTCGCCATGGGCAATGCCTACGCGGCCGACAAAGCCATCAACTTCGGCATCATGTCCACCGAGTCTTCGCAGAACCTCAAGAGCATCTGGCAGCCGTTCCTGGATGACATGCACAAGAAGACCGGCCTGACCATCAACGCCACCTTCGCCTCCGACTACGCCGGGCTGATCCAGGGCATGCGCTTCAACAAGGTCGATGTGGCCTGGCTGGGCAACAAGGCCGCGATGGAAGCGGTGGACCGCTCCAACGGCGAGATCTTCGCCCAGACCGCCGCCGCCAACGGCGCCGCCGGTTACTGGAGCGTGCTGATCGTGCGCAAGGACAGCCCGATCAACAACGTTGAAGACATGCTCAAGAACGCCAAGAACCTGACCTTCGGCAACGGTGACCCGAACTCCACCTCGGGCTATCTGGTACCGGGCTACTACGTGTTTGCCAAGAACCATGTGGACGCCGCCACCGCGTTCAAGCGCACGTTGAACTCCAGCCATGAAGTCAACGCGCTGAGCGTCGCCAAGGGGCAGTTGGACGTCGCCACCTTCAACACCGAAAGCTGGGAGCGCCTGGAAGTCACCCAGCCGGACAAGGCCGCCATGCTAAAGGTGATCTGGAAATCACCGCTGATCCCGGCCGACCCGATGGTGTGGAGCAAGGCCCTGAGCGACAGCGAGAAAACCAAGATCCGCGACTTCTTCGCCCACTACGGTGACACCGATGAAGAGAAGGCCGTGCTGAAGAACATGCAGCTGGGCAAGTTCCTCGCCTCCAGCGACGACCAATTGTTGCCGATCCGCCAGTTGGAGCTGTTCAAGCAGCGCACCACGATCAGCGCGGACGACAAGCTGGAAGCGGCGGATAAGGCCAAGAAACTCGCCGATATCGATGCTGACCTGGCCAAGTTGCAGCAGCGCATCACCGAACTCGACAAAAAAACCGCAGCTAACGGCTAATCCCCCGCCTGTATGCAGAGTGCTTTTGTGGTGAGGGGGCTTGTCCCCCGACGGGTTCACAGCAGAGCCATTGGGGCTGCTGCGCAGCCCAGCGCGGGGCAAGCCCGCTCACCACAGAAGCCAGGCTCACCACAGAAAGCCCACTCATACACATTGATCGAGAGTGACCCATGACAACCTTGCACGCTGAAGCCGTCGGCAAACGCACTTGGCCGCAATACCTCGGCTGGGGCCTGTTCCTGGTCCTGCTGGCCTGGGCCTGGCACGGCGCCGAGATGAACCCGCTGGCGCTGTACCGCGATTCCGGAAACATGGCGACCTTCGCCGCCGACTTCTTCCCGCCGGACTTCCACGAATGGCGCTCCTACCTCAAGGAGATGATCGTCACCGTGCAGATCGCCCTGTGGGGCACGGTGTTGGCGATTGTCTGCTCGGTGCCGCTGGGCATTCTCTGCGCCGACAACATCACCCCCTGGTGGATCCACCAACCCCTGCGCCGGGTCATGGACGCCTTCCGCTCCATCAATGAAATGGTGTTCGCCATGTTGTTCGTGGTCGCCGTCGGCCTCGGTCCTTTCGCTGGCGTTTTGGCCCTGTGGATCAGCACCACCGGCGTCCTCGCCAAGCTGTTTGCTGAGGCCGTCGAAGCCATCGACCCAGGCCCGGTGGAAGGCGTGCGTGCCACCGGTGCCAGTGCCTTGCAGGAAGTGATCTACGGCGTGATCCCCCAGGTGATGCCGCTGTGGGTGAGCTACGCGCTGTACCGCTTCGAAGCCAACGTGCGCTCGGCCACGGTGGTCGGCATGGTCGGCGCGGGCGGGATCGGCGTGATCCTCTGGGAAAACATCCGCGCCTTTCAGTTTGTACAAACCTGCGCGGTGCTGCTGGTGATCATCGTGGTGGTGAGTTTGATCGACGTGTTGTCCCAACGCCTGCGCAAGCAGTTCATCTGACGTCGGAGGGGTGCCCGCGCGGCGCTTTTTTTAAGCATGCAGTTGTCTAGACAAGATGAGCCGGTGTACCGCGAACTCGCGGATATCCTGCGCCGTGAATTGAGCAGCTACAGCGCCGGCGACTTCCTGCCCGGCGAGGTGCACATGGCCGAGCGTTTTGGCGTCAACCGCCACACGCTGCGCCGCGCCATCGACGAGCTGGTATTCGAAGGCAGCCTGTTGCGCCGTCAGGGCAAGGGCACCCAGGTACTTGATCGCCCGTTGATCTACCCGATGGGCGCCGAGACCTCCTACAGCCAGTCGCTGTCGGCCCAAGGCGTGGGCGTGGAAGCGGTGCTGCTCAAGCGCCGTTACTGCTACGCCAGTCACGATGAGGCGCAGCACTTGGGCATTGCCGAAATGGCGCCGATGATCGAGCTGCAGACCCTGCGCAAACTCGACCACCAACCCGTCAGCCTGATTCGCCATCGCTACTGCGCCAGCCGGGCGCCGTTGCTGGCCGACTACACCGGCGGTTCGCTGCGCCAGTACCTGCGCGAACGCGACCTGCCGCTGACGCGCACCCAAAGCCTGATCGGTGCGCGTTTGCCCAACCGTGATGAAGCCGCGCTGCTGATGATGCCTCGGCACTTGCCGGCCCTCACCGTATTCACCCTTTCCCGCGATCGCGACGGCCGCCCGGTGGAGCTGGCACAGTCCACCAGCCGTTCGGATCGCTTCCAGTACCAAGTGGTGACCTGATGGAGACCCTGATGAATCTGTCCCCGCGTCAGCATTGGATTGGTGTGCTCGCCCGCGCCCAATTCAGTGAACTGCAACCTCACGAAGCCGCGTTGAAAGACGCGGAATACCAACTGATCCGCGGCCCGGAAATCGGCATGACCCTGGTGCGCGGCCGCATGGGCGGCAGTGGCGCGCCGTTCAACGTCGGCGAAATGAGCGTGACCCGCTGCGTGGTGCGCCTGGCCGATGGCCGCACCGGCTACAGCTACCTGGCCGGGCGCGACAAGGCCCATGCCGAGTTGGCGGCCCTGGCCGATGCCCATCTGCAAGGCACGCAGCCAAGTCTTTGGCTCAGCGATTTGATCACCGCGCTGGCCAATACACAGGCCGTTCGACGCGCGAAAAAAGAAGCCGACACCGCCGCCACCAAGGTCGAGTTCTTCACGTTGGTTCGAGGAGAAAACTGATGAATGCGCAACTGTTGCAACCGGCCTTTGTCGACCCGGTCCTGGACGCCCAGCGCGGTTTTCGCGCCGCCCTCAAAGCCTTGGCCGAACCCGGTTTGATCCAGCACCTGCCCTGCGCGCCGCGCCTCGATGGCCTGGCGCCCGCCACCTATGCCCTGTGCCTGGCGATGCTGGATGGGGACACGCCGCTGTGGCTGGCGCCGAGCTTCGACACGCCGCTGATCCGCGCCAACCTGGCGTTCCACTGTGGTTGCCCGTTGACGGCGAACCGTGAAGACGCGGTGTTCGCCTTGCTCGGTGAGCAAGACTTGCTCGACCTCAGCGGCTTCGATCACGGCAATGACCGTTACCCCGACCAGTCCTGCACCCTGCTTGTGCAGCTCACCGACCTGGAATCCGGTCGCGGCCTGCTCTGGCGCGGTCCGGGCATCAAGGCCCAGCGCCAGGTGCAGGTGCCCGTGCCGCAAGCGTTCTGGCTGGAGCGCCAGCGTCGCGAAGCCTTCCCCCGTGGCCTGGACGTGCTGTTTGCCGCCGGCCATCACCTGATCGGCCTGCCGCGCAGCAGCCGTGTCGCAGAGGAGCGTGCCTGATGTACGTAGCCGTCAAGGGTGGCGAACAGGCCATCGATAATGCCCACCGCCTGCTGGCGAAAAAACGCCGGGGCGATACCGCGATTCCGGAACTGAGCGTGAGGCAAATCCGCGAGCAACTGCCCCTGGCCGTGGCGCGGGTGATGACCGAGGGTTCGCTGTTCGACGAAGAACTCGCCGCGCTGGCGATCAAGCAAGCGGCGGGGGACCTGGTGGAAGCGATCTTCCTGCTGCGCGCCTACCGCACCACGCTGCCGCGCTTCAGCCCGAGCTTGCCGATCGACACTGCGCAGATGTCGTTGAGCCGTCGCTTGTCCGCCACCTTCAAGGACGTGCCCGGCGGCCAGTTGCTTGGCCCGACTTTCGATTACACCCATCGCCTGCTGGATTTTTCGCTGCTGGCCGAAGGTGAATACCCCGGCCCGCAAACCGCGCCCGATGCGCGCATCGAAGCCTGCCCACGGGTGCTCGGCCTGCTTGCCAAAGAAGGCCTGATCAAGACTGAAACCGACGACAACGCCAGCGTCGCCGATATCACCCGCGACCCGCTGGAATACCCGGCCAGCCGCGCCGAGCGCCTGCAAGCCCTGGCCCGTGGCGATGAAGGTTTCCTGTTGGCGCTGGGCTACTCGACCCAGCGTGGCTACGGCCGTAATCACCCGTTTGCCGGCGAGATTCGCATCGGCGACGTCGAGGTGTGGATCGACCCGCCAGAGCTGGGCTTTCCCATCTGCCTGGGCAGCATCGAAGTCACCGAGTGCGAGATGGTCAACCAGTTCGTCGGCTCCGCCACGGAGCTGGCGCAGTTCACTCGCGGCTACGGGTTGGCCTTCGGGCATGCCGAGCGCAAGGCCATGGGCATGGCGCTGGTGGATCGCTCGCTGCGCGCGGGCGAATACAACGAAGAGATCGTCTCACCGGCCCAGCGTGAAGAATTCGTATTGGCGCACTGCGACAACGTCGAGGCGGCCGGTTTTGTCTCGCACCTCAAATTACCGCACTACGTGGACTTCCAGTCCGAACTGGAACTGATCCGCAAACTGCGCCAACCGGCCGAGGGCCCGAGCCATGAATGACGCCGCCTACAACTTCGCCTACCTCGACGAACAGACCAAACGCATGATCCGCCGCGCCTTGCTCAAGGCCGTGGCGATCCCCGGTTACCAAGTGCCGTTCGGTGGCCGCGAAATGCCGTTGCCTTACGGCTGGGGCACCGGCGGCATGCAATTGACCGCCGCGATCCTCGGCGCGCAGGACGTGCTCAAAGTCATCGACCAAGGCGCGGATGACACCACCAACGCCGTGTCGATCCGCCGCTTTTTTGCGCGCACCGCAGGCGTCGCCACCACCGAAGCCACGCCGGACGCGACGGTGATCCAGACCCGTCACCGCATCCCGGAAACGCCGTTGCAGGCCGACCAGATCATGGTCTACCAGGTGCCGATCCCCGAACCGCTGCGCTTTATCGAACCGTCGGAAACCGAGACTCGCACCATGCACGCCCTGAATGATTACGGGGTGATGCACGTGAAGCTTTACGAAGACATTGCCACCTTCGGCCATATCGCCACCAGCTACGCCTACCCGGTGATGGTCGACGAGCGCTATGTGATGGACCCGTCGCCGATCCCCAAATTCGACAACCCGAAACTCGACATGAGCCCGGCGCTGATGCTGTTCGGCGCCGGTCGCGAGAAGCGCCTGTACGCGGTGCCGCCGTACACCCAGGTCACCAGCCTGGACTTTGAAGACCACCCCTTCGAAGTGCAGAAGTGGGAGCACAACTGCGCCATCTGCGGCAGCCGTGAATCGTTCCTCGATGAGCTGATTCTGGACGATGCGGGCACCCAGAGTTTTGTCTGTTCCGACACCTGGTATTGCGCGCAACGCGTCAAGGAGAACAACCAGTGAGCCAGCCGTTATTGCAAGTGCGTGACCTGTCCCTTTTGTACGGCCCGGAGAAGGGCTGCCAGGGAGTGAGCTTCGATCTTTACCCCGGCGAAGTGCTGGGCATCGTTGGCGAGTCCGGCTCGGGCAAGTCCACCTTGCTCTCGCTGTTGAGCGGGCGCCTGCCGCCGCAAGCGGGGAGCATCGGCTACCGCAGCAAGGACGGCGAATGGCTGGATTTGTACAGCGCCAGCGAAGCCGAGCGCCGCACCTTGCTGCGCACCGAATGGGGCTTTGTCGAGCAGAACCCCCGCGACGGTTTGCGCATGGGCGTGTCGGCCGGTGCCAATATCGGCGAGCGGCTGATGGCCCAGGGTGTGCGCAATTACGAGCAGCTGCGCGGTGCCGGTCTCGATTGGTTGAGCCAGGTGGAAATCGACCCGCAACGTATCGATGACTTGCCGCGCACTTTCTCCGGCGGCATGCAGCAGCGCCTGCAAATCGCCCGCAACCTCGTCTCCAGCCCGCGTCTTGTATTCATGGACGAACCCACCGGCGGTCTCGATGTGTCGGTGCAAGCGCGCCTGCTCGACCTGCTGCGCGGGCTGGTGCGTGAGCTGGATTTGGCGGTGGTGATCGTCACCCACGACCTGGCCGTCGCGCGCCTGTTGGCCGACCGCCTGATGGTGATGCGTCGCTCCCGTGTGGTGGAAACCGGGCTCACCGACCAGATCCTCGACGATCCACAGCACCCTTACTCTCAACTGCTGGTGTCTTCGGTATTGCAGCCATGACAAATGCCTTGATCGAGGTCCGTGACCTCTCGAAAACCTTCACCCTGCATCAGCAACATGGCGTGGTGCTCAACGTGCTGCGCGGCGTCGAGTTCAGTGTGCAGGGCGGTGAATGCCTGGTGCTGCACGGCCAGTCCGGCGCCGGTAAAAGCACCTTGTTGCGTACCCTCTACGGCAACTATCTGCCGGCGGGCGGCAGCATTCGCGTGCAGCATGCGGGCGAGTGGCTGGAGTTGGTCGGCGCCGAGCCGCGTGACATCTTGCAGGTGCGTCAGCAAACCCTCGGCTACGTCAGCCAATTCCTGCGGGTAATCCCCCGCGTGGCGTGCCTGGACGTGGTGATGGAGCCGGCGTTGGCCCGTGGCTGGTCCAAGGCCAATGCGCAGTCGCGTGCCGAACACCTGCTGACCCGCCTGAATATCCCGCAACGCCTGTGGCAGCTGGCGCCTGGCACCTTCTCCGGGGGCGAGCAACAGCGCGTCAACATCGCCCGCGGCTTCATGGTGGGCTGGCCGGTGATGCTGCTGGATGAGCCCACCGCGTCCCTGGACGACAACAACCGCCAGGTGGTGCTGGAGTTGATGAACGAAGCCAAGGCCGCCGGCGCGGCGCTGATCGGCATCTTCCACGACCGCGCCGCTCGTGAAGCGGTTGCCGACCGCCATTTCGACATGACCCCCACGCCTGTTGCCCAAGAGGAATACGCCCATGCCCGCTGAACAGATCCTCAGTAATGCCCAGATTGTCACGGCTGATCGCATGTTCCTGGGCTCGGTGGTGCTGCGCGACGGCAAGATCGTCGACCTCGCCGAAGGGCGCAGCCAGTTGCCCCAGGCCCAGGACCTGGGCGGTGATTTCCTGTTGCCGGGCCTGGTGGAATTGCACACCGACAATTTGGAAAAACACATGACCCCGCGCCCCGGCGTGGACTGGCCGTCGACCTCGGCCGTGCTCAGCCACGATGCGCAGATCATCGCGGCGGGTATCACCACGGTGTTCGACGCGGTGTCCATCGGCGACGTGAACCCCAAGGGCAACCGCATGAAAAAGCTGCCGGCGATGCTCGACGCCATCGCCCAGGCGGAAGGTGCCGGCCTGACCCGCGCCGAGCACCACCTGCACCTGCGCTGCGAGCTGTGCCACCCGGACACCCTCAGCGTGTTCCGCGACCTGGTGGAAAACCCGCTGGTGCAACTGGTGTCGGTGATGGACCATTCGCCGGGCCAGCGCCAGTTCGTGCTTGAATCCAAGTACCGTGAGTACTACATGGGCAAGTACCACCTGAACGACGAAACCATGGACGCGTTCATCGTGTTGCAAAAGGCCAACTCACTGGCGTATAGCGACCGTTATCGCGCCGCCATCGTCGAGCATTGCCTGGCGCGCGGACTGTCCGTCGCCAGCCACGACGATGCGACGCTGGCCCACGTGCAAGAGTCGGCAGGCTACGGCATGACCATCGCCGAATTCCCCACCACCCTGGAAGCGGCGAAGGGCTGCCAGGCGCTGGACATGAAAGTGTTGATGGGCGCGCCGAACGTGGTGCGCGGTGGGTCGCACTCGGGTAATGTGGCCGCCGCCGGCCTGGCGGCCGAGGGATTGCTGGATATACTTTCCAGCGACTATTACCCGGCCAGCCTGTTGCAGGCGGCCTTCGTGCTGGCCGACCAGCAGGACGGCGGCGACCTGTCGCGAGCGGTCAAGATGATCAGCCTGGCGCCGGCAAAAGCCGCGGGCCTGAGTGATCGCGGCGAAATCGCCATTGGCCTGCGCGCGGACCTGGTCCAGGCCCGCAGCCGCGAAGGGCTGCCGGTGGTGCAACAAGTATGGCGACAAGCGAAGAGGGTGTTTTGATGGCTGGCAGGTTGATCTATCTCATCGGGCCGTCCGGCTCGGGCAAGGACAGCCTGCTGGATGCTGCACGGCCACGCCTGGCCGAGCGCGGTTGCCGCATCGTGCGCCGTGTTATCACCCGTTCGGCGGAAGCGGTGGGCGAGGCCGCGCAAGGGGTCAGCCCGGAGCAGTTCGCCGCGCTGCAGGCCGAGGGCGCCTTTGCCCTCAGCTGGCAGGCGAACGGTTTGTCCTATGGCATTCCCAAGGAGATCGACGCGTGGTTGGCGGCGGGTGACGACGTGCTGGTCAACGGCTCCCGTGCGCACCTGGCACAGACCCGCGCGCGTTATCCGACGTCGCTGGTGTTGCTGTTGACGGTGGACCAGGCGGTGTTGCGCCAGCGCTTGATCGCGCGCGGGCGTGAGGCGTTGGCGGAAATCGAGGAGCGCCTGGCACGCAATACGCGGTTCACCGCTGAGTTGATCGCGGGGCATGGGGCGGGGTTGTTCGTGCTGGACAACTCCGGGCCGCTCGAGCATACGGTCGAGCGCCTGCTCTGCTGCCTCGACCACGGACACTCGGCATGCGCCTGACGCTGCTCGGCACCGGTGACGCGCGGCAAGTCCCGGTGTACGGCTGCGAATGCCCGGCGTGCGGTCTGGCGCGCAGCGACGCAAGCCTGCGCCGCCGCCCGTGCAGTGCGCTGATCGAATGCGGCGACCAACGCTGGCTGATCGACAGCGGTTTGCCTGACCTCACCGAACGCTTCCCACCGCGCAGCTTCAACGGGATTTTCCAGACCCACTATCACGCTGATCACGCCCAGGGTTTGCTACACCTGCGCTGGGGGCAAGGGTGGGTGATTCCGGTGCATGGCCCGGCGGATCCGGAGGGGTTGTCGGACTTGTATAAGCATCCGGGCATTCTCGATTTCAGCCAGCCTTTTGCCGAGTTTGAAACACGCCAATTTGGCGAGTTGAGCGTCACGGCGTTGCCGTTGCAGCATTCCAAACTGACCCTGGGTTACCTGCTGGAAGGCGAGGGGCGGCGCATCGCCTACCTCACCGACACGGTCGGCCTCCCGCCGGCAACATTAGCCTGGCTGCAACGCGAACCCCTGGACGTGCTGGTACTGGATTGCTCCATGCCGCCGCAGCCGCAAGCGCCGCGAAATCACAATGACCTGACGTTGGCGTTGCAGAGTATCGAGGAAACTGGCGCGCAACGGGGGGTGCTGACCCATGTGGGGCATACGTTGGATGCGTGGTTGCTGGAGCATCGGCGCGAGTTGCCACGGCATGTCACGGTCGGCTGGGATGGCCGGATTATCTGAACGCCTACGGTTGCACAGAACGTTACTTCCTCAATAACCCTTCAACGTATTCGATAAATGCCTTTGCCTTGGCACTCGGCATTCGCCCCGTCGGCAATACCGCCCACAGGTCCTTTGGCGGGAGTTCCCAATTGGTCAATACGGGCTTCACCTCACCCCTGGCCAATTCCGGCGAGAACATCCATTCGGACGTCATCGCCAGGCCTTGGTGGGCGAGCACACCTGCGCGCAAGCCTTCGGAAGAGGTGACGCGCAAGCGTCCTTGAGCGGCGATGGTGTGTTCGTGAAGGCCTTGTTTGAAGGGCCAGAGCGGGCTTTCCCCGAGGCTGTAGATCACGGCCTGGTGGTTGAGGATATCCGCCGGGCTCTGTGGCTCGCCGAAACGTTCGAAGTAGGCCGGTGTACCGAACACCCGGCACGGACTTTGGCCGAGCCGGCGAGCAGTGAGGCCAGAATCACTCAGGTTGCCGATACGCAGGGCGACGTCGATGCCGTCCTCAACCAGGTTCAGGAGTCGGTCGTCGAGCAACACGTCGACGTTCAGGCCTGGATGTTGGTCCAGGAAGGGGCCCAGGTTAGGAAT
The DNA here is from genome assembly GCF_013386605.1 of Pseudomonas sp. IPO3749. NCBI lineage: Bacteria > Pseudomonadati > Pseudomonadota > Gammaproteobacteria > Pseudomonadales > Pseudomonadaceae > Pseudomonas > Pseudomonas sp. IPO3749. The sequence continues at coordinate 55,237 of NZ_JACARN010000036.1, forward strand.
GATCCGCATGCGGGAGAACGTCACGCCGGCGCTGACCCGCAGGTTGCCCGTCAATCCGGCGCTGGCGCCACGGGCGGCCTCGTCGGCTGCGTTGGCTTCATCGATAGCCCGCTTGGCCCGTTCGAAGTACACCAAGCCCGCCTCGGTGGGGGTCAGGCCCCGTGTGGAGCGCATCACCAGCCGCACGGCAAGGCGCGCCTCCAGTTGCGCAATGCTCTTGGACACGGCGGGCTGGCCGATGCCCAGGCGTTTGGCAGCTGCGGAGAACGACCCGGTTTCGACGACGTGGACGAAGGTTTCCATAGCGGTGAGGCGGTCCATCGGTGGCTCCTGTCGGGCTTGGCGGCGTTCAAGCCTAAGGCGATGACCCGGGTGTGTCATGCGTTTCCAATGTCGAACGGGTGGGTTTTCAATATCCAGTAAAACAGCCGTCAGTCAGACCTGCGTATTTTGTGCTTGAGTAAAGGTAACTCTAGGGTTATTTTTATTCAGGCCAAGCCAAGGAGGCTCGGGTGCAAAGCAGGTTATTGATCAAGGAACTGCAAGAGGCGGGCTGGGTGCTGGATCGGGTCACGGGCAGTCATCATATTTTTACCCACCGCTATAGCCCGTACACCATCCCTGTGCCGCATCCCAAGAAGGACCTGCCGCTGGGCACCGTCAGAAGCATCAGGAAACGCGCCGGCTTGTTTCAGTTTTAAGGAGAACGTTCATGCAATACCCAATCTGTATCGAATGGGGCGATGACTTCACCGCCACCGGTATCCAGATCCCCGATATCCCAGGTGCGGTCACCGCCGGGGACAGTTTTGAAGAGGCCTACAACGCCGCAGTGGAAATCGCGCACATCATGCTGCAAGAGATTGCCGCAGAAGGCGGCCCGATTCCGATGCCGACGTCGGTAGCCAACCATCACGCGCACGAAGACTACGCCGGCATGGGTTGGGGGATGTTGGAGCTGGACATCACGCCCTACCTGGGCAAGACCGAGAAGGTCAACGTGACTTTGCCTGGTTACGTCATCCAGCGCATCGACCGGTATGTGCGTGAACACAAGGTCAAGAGCCGCTCTTCCTTCCTGGCGGACGCTGCGCTGGAGAAGCTGGTGCGGTCCTGAGGAAGGGTTAAGGGGTGTGTCCTAGTCGGTGGGAAAACAGCGTACTTGAGCGGGCAGTTTTTTTTTAGATTCTGTTTTTCTGTTGTCAAAACAACGCGATGCCGCCCGGGCCTTTGTGTTGTCGAGTGTTTAAATTGCAAAGGAATTCTTGGCTGTATCGCCCAGTGTTTCAGGGCGTTCGGGTGTTTCGGCTGGTATTAACTTTACGGTGGTGTCGGATTTTTCAGCGTGCGAGTTTCCCTCTGGACCCGTTGGCTAACAATCAGTTGGCGGACTCTCTTTATTGAAACCAAAGGCGTCGCACAATGAATACTTATGACCTGCGCAGTAGGAGTCCTCTGAATAACCTGCCGGTATCGGACCCCGGCCCATTTGGCGTGGGGGCTGGCAACAAGCCCTCTTACACAACGGATCAGGCCGCCAAACAGCTCACGCGAGAAAACCTGCGCTTTCATGACCGCAACGGCGATTCGAAAGTCGATGTGAATTACACGGTGGATGGCAGTTTCACCCAGCAGCAGCAACGACGTGTTCGCCAGGCAGTGCAGTCCTGGCAGGATGTGGCCAATATCAACTTTCGCGAGCAGGCGGGCGGGGCGGACGGCGCGCTGAGCATCCGCAATAACCCACGCGGTGATCGGGGGGTCGCCACATTCCCTGACCGCTCTAATACCAGTACTTCGGCCACGATCGGCACACTGGGAGAGAGCGGGTCACCGACATTGGGCAGTCACTTTTCGGTAACGGCCATTCATGAGGTCGGCCACGCCATCGGCCTGCACCATCCGGGGAACTACAACGGGCGCGGTTTCGATTACCAGAACGGCGCGGTCTACGCCGAAGACACCAAGGCGCGTACGGTGATGAGTTATTGGTCGGAGCAGAATCAGAAGGGGCATGACTTCAAGGGGCAGAACCCCTCCGCGCCGATGATGGACGATATCGCGGCAGCTCAACGCCTCTACGGCGCCAATCATGAAACCCGCAAAACCGATACCACCTATGGCTTCAATTCCAATACCGAGCGGGAGGCGATGAGCCTCAAAAGCGCTGCGGACAAACCTGTCTTCTGTGTGTGGGACGGTGGTGGCGTCGACACGATGGATTTCTCCGGGTTTTCCCAGGACCAGAACATCAACCTGAACGCCGAGTCGTTTTCTGATGTGGGCGGGTTGAAGGGCAATGTGTCTATTGCCAAGGGCTGCACGATTGAAAACGCGATTGGCGGCTCGGGGCGAGACAACATCTCGGGAAATGAGGCGGCAAACCGCATCAAGGGCGGCGGGAAGGGCGATTCCCTGAGAGGCGGTGGCGGCGCCGACACCTTTGTCTACGACAAGGCCAGCGATTCCACGCCGACCGACCCGGACATGATCGAGGATTTCACCAGCGGCACGGATAAGGTCGACGTGTCGGGCGCCTTGAAGGAGGCGGGTGTGCGAGCATTGGTGTTCACCGATCGGTTCAGTGGTCGCGCCGGGGAGGCGGTGATCAAGCATGATCCGAGTACGGGCCTCTCAAGCCTGGCTATTGACCTGAAGGGCACGGGTAAGGCGGACCTGTTGCTCAAGAGCAAGGGCGAAATCAAGCCAACGGATGTGCTGTCGGAGGGGCAAGCGCCGGAGGTTCAGCCTGCACCTGTCCCTAAACCTACACCAGCACCTGCTCCCACTCCGGCGCCGCCTCCTCCGGTCCCGACACCCGCTCCCGCGCCTTTGACGGATAAGACACAGGAGCAAGCTGCCGGCTTGATTCAGATGTTCGCAATCACTCTGCTGGCCTTTTTCTCGCAGTTGCTGAGCCTGCTCGCGTCGCCTGCCGGCCAAGCATCCGCGGAGAAAAAACAGTCTTGAACCTCTCCTCAAGCAGTGGCGACCGTAGCCGGGCGTGAAGCACTCAGGAAACGCAGCAGCGCGATCAAGGGGAACGCGCTGCCCACCAGCATCACACCCAGCCAGCCGCCGTGCTCATACACGCTGCTGGCAATCGCCGAGCCGAAGGCACCGCCGATGAAGATGCTGGTCATGTACAGCGCGTTCAGGCGGCTACGGCTGTTGGCGTCGAGGGCGTAGATGGCGCGTTGGCCAAGCACCATGTTCATCTGCACGCAAAAGTCCAGGACCACGCCGGTCACCGCCAGGCCGATCACGCTATACAACGGGTGCACGAAGGCCGGCAGGAAGCTCAACGCGGCAAACAGCATGGCCAGCAACGATGCGCGGTGGGTATGGCCGGCATCGGCCAGGCGGCCGGCGATGGGCGCGGCAATGGCGCCCAGCGCACCGACCAGGGCAAACAGCGCGATCTCGCTCTGGCTCAAGCCGTGGTTACGCGCCAGCTCCAGCGGTGCGGCGGTCCAGAACAAGCTGAAGGTAGCGAACATGCAACCCTGATAAAACGCCCGCTGGCGCAGCACCGGCTGCTCACGCAACAAGGTGCCGAGGGAGCGCAGCAACTGCCCATAGGTGGCACTGTGATCAGGCTGGCGCTTGGGGATGGTGATCAGCAACACCACACTGATAAACGCCATCAACGCCGCTGCAGCCATAAACATCGCGCGCCAGCCGAAGTGGTCCGCCACCACGCTGGACACGGGGCGTGCCAGCAGGATGCCGAGCAACAGGCCGCCCATGATGCTGCCGACCACGCGGCCACGGGACTCGGCGGGTGCCAGGTGCGCGGCCAGCGGGATCAGGATCTGCACCGACACCGAACTGAAACCGATCAGCAGCGATACCAACAGGAACAGATTCGGCTGCTCGGTAAACGCCGCACCCAACAGACTGGCGATGGCCAGTACGGTGGTGGCGATCATCAGCTTGCGGTTTTCCAGCAGATCGCCCAGCGGCACCAGGAAAAACAGGCCCAGGGCGTAGCCGATCTGCGTCAAGGAGACGATCAGGCTGGCCATGGCGGGCGTGAGGCCGATGTCCGGCGCGATCAGCTCGATGATCGGTTGGGCATAGTAGATGTTGGCAACGATGGCGCCGCAGCAAAACGCAAACAGCATCACCATGCTCCGGGTCATGGTGGTTGTAGCGTGGGACGTAGCGTTCATGGTGTTCTCATAAATGCGAAGGAAAGTGGGGCGAGCCTAAAGACAACACCGTAGCCCGGGTAGGCCGCTGGCAGTGATAACACTCATGCCCGGTAATGATGAGTGAATCGTTAACTTTCTGCGCGAAGGGTAATGATACATTCAGAAACAACTGCCGAAACAGGAAATCCCATGAAGATCACGTTGAACAAGATGCTCCTGGCTTCCACCCTGGCCGCTGCGATGGCCGTAGGCCTGGCCCAGGCTGCCGAAGCGCCGCGGGTGGGCGTGCGCGGGGCCATTACCGCGATGGAAAGCGATGCGATGCACGTCAAGGTCAACAGCGGCGAAGACGTCATCGTGCACCTGACCCCAAGCACTCAGGTGCGCGCGGTCACCCTGGCCAAGATCGATGAGATCAAGCCGGGCAGCTACATTGGCTCCGCCGCCATGCCCAACGCCGATGGCACCTTGACCGCACTGGAAGTGCACGTCTTCCCACCGGCCATGGCCGGCACGGGCGACGGGCATCGCGCGTTTGACTTGAAAGAAGGCAGCAGCATGACCAATGGCACCGTCGGCGACCTGGTGGTGAGCAACGGGCGCACCTTGACCGTGAAGTACAAAGGTGGCGAGCAGAAGATCGTGGTGCCGGACGATGTGCCGATCGTCAACCTGGAGCCGGGGGATCGCAGTTTGCTCAAGGCGGGGGTGAAGGTGGTGCTGTTTGCAGCGCAGGCGGCGGATGGGACGATTACCGCGCAGGCCATCTCAGCCGGCAAAGATGGTGTGACACCGCCAATGTAAAGTCTGGCGCAGAACCAAATGTGGGAGCGGGCTTGCTCGCGAATGTGGTGGATCAGCCAATGAATCTGTTGACTGACACACCGCATTCGCGAGCAAGCCCGCTCCCACTGTTTTACCGCGTTTATTCAGTTATTGACCGGAGTAAATCTGGTCAAACACCCCACCATCATTAAAGTGGGTCTTCTGCACGGTGCGCCAGTCACCAAAGGTCTTCTCTACCGACAGGAAGTCGACTTTCGGGAAGCGGTCGGTGTACTTGGCCAGCACTTTCGGGTCACGTGGACGCAGGTAGTTGTTGGCCGCGATTTCCTGGCCTTCCGCCGACCACAGGTACTTCAGGTAGTCTTCGGCGGCTACACGGGTGCCTTTCTTCTCGACCACTTTGTCGACCACCGACACCGGCGGCTCGGCTTCGGCGGAAACGCTTGGGTAGATCACTTCGAACTGATCACGGCCGAATTCGCGGGCGATCATTTCCGCTTCGTTTTCGAAGGTCACCAGCACGTCGCCGATCTGGTTGGTCATGAAGGTGGTGGTGGCCGCACGGCCGCCGGTATCCAGCACCGGAGCCTGCTTGAACAGTTTGCCGACAAAGGCCTTGGCCTTGTTTTCGTCGCCGCCGTTCTTCAGCACATAACCCCAGGCCGACAGGTAGGTGTAGCGGCCGTTACCCGAGGTTTTCGGGTTGGGCACGATCACTTGCACGCCGTCTTTCAACAGATCCGGCCAGTCCTTCAGGGCTTTCGGGTTGCCTTTGCGCACGATGAACACGGTGGCGGAGGTGAACGGCGCGCTGTTGTTCGGCAGGCGGGTGACCCAGTTGTCCGGCACCAGCTTGCCATTGTCGACCAGGGCGTTGATGTCAGTGGCCATGTTCATGGTGATCACGTCAGCCGGCAGGCCATCGATCACCGAGCGCGCTTGTTTGCTGGAACCGCCGAAGGACATCTGCAGGGTCAGCTTGTCGTTCGGGTGCTCGGCTTCCCAGTGTTTCTGGAAGGCGGCGTTGTAGTCCTTGTAGAAATCGCGCATCACGTCGTAGGAGACGTTGAGCAGTGTGACGGGGGCAGCCTGGACGGCGCCCGCCAGGGCAAGGCCGGCGGCCAGGAGAGAGGCGCTAACGAGTTTTTTCACTGCTCATTCCTTGTTGTTCGAGAAGGTAGTCGATTGAGTAGGGGCAATATGCCAGCGACTATAGCTGCCGGCGCATAGACGTTTAAAGATTAAAACGTACTTTGCTTATTCCACTTTACGGAAAAGGTTACTCCCGCACCGCGAGCAGAAGGCGGCATTCGGTTCATGGCTGTTCTTCTTGCACACCGGGCAGTCGGTTTGCAGCTGTTCGCCACGCATGGCACTGGCCAGTTCAGCGGTGAAAATCCCGGTGGGCACGGCGATGATCGAGTAACCGGTGATCATCACCAGTGACGAAATCACCTGGCCCAGCGGGGTCTTCGGCACGATATCGCCAAAGCCCACGGTGGTCAGGGTCACGATGGCCCAGTAGATGCCTTTCGGAATGCTGGTAAAGCCGTACTCCGGGCCTTCGATCACGTACATCAAGGTGCCGAACACCGTGACCAGCGTGCACACGCTGACCAGGAACACCACGATCTTCTGCTTGCTGCCTCGTAGCGCCGCCATCAGGTAGTTGGCCTGCTTGAGGTACGGGCTGAGCTTGAGCACGCGGAAGATCCGCAACATCCGAATGATGCGGATGATCAACAGGTACTGCGCATCGCTGTAATACAACGCAAGGATGCCGGGCACGATCGCTAGCAAGTCCACCAACCCATAAAAACTGAAGGCGTAGCGCAACGGCTTGGGCGAGCAATACAGCCGCAACCCGTACTCGATCAGGAACACGAGGGTGAAGCCCCACTCGATGTAGGCCAGTACATCGGCGTAGTTCTGGTGGATCTGGTCGATGCTGTCGAGCATCACGATCACCAGGCTGGCCAGGATGATCAGCAGCAGGATGCCGTCAAACCGTCGCCCGGCCCTGGTATCACTCTGGAAAATCATGACGTAGAGCCGCTGGCGCCAGTCGTTGTTGCTGTCCATAAATCCCGCCTGAAACTGATATCGAGCAAGCCTAGGGGGATTCGAAGGGGCTGTCCATGCAGGGTTTGCGCAGCACCCGAGCGCCTGCACGCACCAGCCAACAGGCGAGGATGAACGGCGCGGTCAGCGCAGGCAGGTGCAGGGCGGCAAAACCCGGTGTGAGGATGATCGCCAACAGGATGCCGAGCAGCGGCAGCCAGGGCTGGCGACGTACCTGGCTCAACGCCACGGCAGCCAGCGCCGGGTTGTAGCTGTGCAGGCCGAGGAGGGCGCTGGCGGGTTCGTCCAGCCACAGCGCAATCAGCACGCCGACACTGGCGCCGATCAAGGCCCAAGTGGCGGCGCGGCGGTTGGCCTGCCACAGGCCCAGCGCAATCAGTGCGCCTGATACGGGCTGGTCCAACAACATGATTTGCGCGAGTCCGGTTAAAGGCGCAGTGAGGATAGCCAACGTGTCGGGTTCGCTCAGGGCAACTGTACTCTCTGGCACCATGCCCAGCAGCAACCAACCCAGGCCGACAAAAGGCGCGGTGTAGGCCGGCAGATCATTGGGCTGGCTGGCGCGTTTCAACCATTGCCGCGTCAGGATCGCACTCAAGCCGCCGCACGCCAGGATTAGTGGCGGCAGCAAGGCTGACCAGGCAAAGTGCTGGCTGATCAACAAACCCAGCAGCACGCCGTTATAGCTATACAGCCCGGCCTGGCGCTCGGTCTTGGGATAACCGCGACGCTGGGCCGTGAGCAATCCCGCCACGCCACCCAGCAACGCACCGCCCAATAAGGTCGGCGCGCCGATCAGGATCGCCAGCAGGCACAGCAGGCCGCACAGTGGCTGGCGTTGCAGGAAGATCTGGCTGAAGCCGTTGAGCAGGGCTTCGGCCCAGTCGGGGCAGGTGGGGTTGTGCATGGATTGACTATCTAAGGATGGACATAAAACCTGTGGCGAGGGAGCTTGCTCCCGTTGGGCCGCGCAGCGGCCCTAAGAGATGGGACTGCTGCGCAGTCCAGCGGGAGCAAGCTCCCTCGCCACAGAGGATTAGAGTAGGGTTTCGATCCGCAGTGAATTGGTCGACCCCGGCTGCCCGAACGGCACCCCCGCCGTAATCACCAACGTATCCCCACGCTCCGCCATGCCCTGTGCCTGGGCAATCTCCAGCGCCGTGGAGCACACCTCATCCACCTGGCGCAGTCGGTCATTGACCACCGAATGCACGCCCCACGCCACGCTCAACCGACGTGCCGTGGACAGGTTGGGCGTAAGGTTGAGGATCGGCGCCACCGGCCGTTCCCGCGCCGCGCGCAGGCTGGAGCTGCCCGACTCGCTGTAGTTCACCAGCACCGCCACCGGCAGGATGCTGCTGATGCGGCGGATCGCACAGCTGATGGCGTCCGACACCGTGGCATCCGCCTTGGGTCGGCTGACATCCAGTTGCGCCTGGTAATCCGGGCCGTTTTCCACCTGGCGGATGATCTTGCTCATCATCTGTACGGCTTCCAGCGGGTATTCGCCGGACGCGGTTTCCGCCGACAGCATCACCGCGTCCGCACCTTCGGCCACGGCATTGGCGACATCGGTGACTTCGGCACGGGTTGGCGCCGGTGAGAAGCGCATCGACTCCAGCATCTGCGTCGCCACCACCACTGGTTTACCCAGTTGGCGGCAGGTGCTGATGATGTCCTTCTGGATCTGCGGCACGCTCTCGGCCGGCACTTCCACGCCCAGGTCGCCTCTGGCCACCATGATCGCGTCGCTCAGTTCGGCGATTTCCTGCAGGCGCTGCACGGCCGAGGGTTTCTCGATCTTGGCCATCAGGAACGCCTTGTCGCCGATCAGCTCGCGGGCTTCGCGAATGTCTTCCGGGCGTTGCACGAACGACAGCGCCACCCAATCCACGCCCAGCTCCAGGCCGAAGCTCAAATCGCGCCGATCCTTGGCGGTCAATGGGCTGAGTTCCAACAGGGCTTGTGGGACGTTCACACCTTTGCGATCAGACAATTCACCGCCATTGAGTACGGTGGTGTCGATGGCGTCGGCATGTTTGGTGATCACCCGCAGGCGCAGCTTGCCATCGTCCAGCAGCAGGTCCATGCCGGGTTCCAGCGCCGCGATGATTTCCGGGTGGGGCAGGTTGACCCGGCGCTGGTCGCCTGGTGTTTCATCCAGGTCCAGGCGCAACGCCTGGCCGCGCACCAGTTGCACCTTGCCCTCGGCAAAGCGTCCGACGCGCAGTTTCGGCCCTTGCAGGTCCATGAGGATGCCCAGTGGGTAATTCAGCTGGCGCTCGACCTGGCGAATCCATTGGTAGCGCTGGGCATGGTCGGCGTGGTCGCCGTGGCTGAAATTGAGCCGGAAGATGTTCACCCCGGCTTCCACCAGCTCGCGGATGTCGTCGATACCGTCGGTGGCGGGGCCCAGGGTGGCGAGGATTTTGACCTTCTTGTCAGGCGTCATGTTTGGCAGTCTCAAGGATCAGGATGGCGCGGAAGTCGTTGACGTTGGTGCGCGTGGGCTCGGTGATGATCAAACCGTCGAGGGCGGCGAAATAGCCGTAGCCGTTGTTGTTATCCAACTCATCGCTGGCCGACAGTCCGAGGGCTTCGGCGCGCGAATAGCTGCACGGCGTCATGATCGCGCCGGCGTTGTCTTCCGAGCCGTCGATACCGTCGGTGTCACCGGCCAGGGCGTACACGCCGGGCAGGCCCTTGAGGCTGTCGGTGAGGCTCAACAGGAATTCCGCATTGCGCCCGCCACGGCCATTGCCGCGCACGGTCACGGTGGTTTCGCCGCCGGAGAGGATCACGCACGGCGCCGCCAAGGGCTGGCCGTGTTGCACGATCTGCCGGGCGATACCGGCGTGTACCTTGGCCACGTCCCGTGCTTCGCCTTCGAGGTCGCCGAGGATCAACGGGCTGAAACCGGCCTGGCGGACTTTCACCGCCACCGCTTCCAGGGATTGCTGGGGGCGGGCGATCAATTGGAAGTGGCTGCGGGCGAGTACCGGGTCACCGGGCTTGACGGTTTCCGAGGCCGGGTTCTGCAACCAACTGCGCACCGAGGCGGGGGCGTCGATGTTGTAACGCTTCAGGATCGCCAGCGCCTGTTGCGACGTGCTCGGGTCACCGACCGTGGGGCCGGAGGCAATAACGGTGGCCTGATCGCCCGGCACATCGGAAATCGCGTAGGTGTAGACCGTGGCTGGCCATGCGGCTTTCGCCAGTCGGCCGCCCTTGATGGCCGAGAGGTGCTTGCGCACGCAATTCATCTCGCCGATGGTCGCGCCGGACTTGAGCAGGGCTTTGTTGATGGCCTGTTTATCGGCCAGGGTGATGCCTTCTGCGGGCAACGCCAGCAGCGCAGAGCCACCGCCGGACAGCAGGAAAATCACGCGGTCGTCTTCCGTCAGGTTGCTGATCAGTGCCAATACGTGCTCGGCCACGGCCAGGCCGGCAGCGTCGGGCACCGGGTGTGCGGCCTCGACCACTTCGATTTTCTTGCAGGGCGCGCCGTGGCCGTAACGGGTGACGACCAGGCCGGTGACTTCGCCCTGCCAGACGTTTTCCACTACCAGCGCCATGGCGGCGGCGGCCTTGCCGGCGCCGATCACGATCACACGGCCGCTGCGGTCGGCGGGCAGGTAGGGTTCAAGGACTTGCCGGGGGTGGGCAGCGTCGATGGCTGTGGCAAACAGCTCGCGAAGCAGATGTTGCGGATCGACCGACATAAGCGGGCTCCCGGGGGATTCTTGTTATTAGGGATGTTGCGGTGATCGTTCCCGCAGGGCTGTGGGAACGATCTGATTACAGAGGGGATTACTTCTCGCGAATCGAGAAATTCGCCATATGTTCCAGGCCTTTGATCAGCGCCGAGTGGTCCCAGTTGCCGCCGCCAATCGCGGTGCACGTACTGAATACCTGCTGCGTACCGGCGGTGTTCGGCAGGTTGATCCCCAGTTCCTTGGCACCGGCCAGCGCCAGGTTGAGGTCCTTCTGGTGCAGGTTGATGCGGAAACCCGGGTCAAAAGTGCCCTTGATCATGCGCTCGCCATGCACTTCGAGGATTTTCGACGAAGCAAATCCGCCCATCAACGCTTCCCGCACCTTGGCCGGGTCGGCGCCGTTCTTGGCGGCGAACAGCAGCGCTTCCGCCACCGCCTGGATGTTCAGCGCCACGATGATCTGGTTGGCCACCTTGGCGGTCTGGCCATCGCCATTGCCGCCCACCAACGTGATGTTCTTGCCCATGGCCTGGAACAACGGCAGCGCGCGTTCGAAGGTCTGCGGCTCGCCACCGATCATGATGCTCAGGGTGCCGGCCTTGGCGCCGACTTCACCCCCGGACACCGGGGCATCCAGATACTGCGCGCCGGTCTCGTTGATCTTGGCGGCAAACGCCTTGGTAGCGGTGGGGGAGATCGAACTCATGTCGATCACCACCTTGTTCGGCGACAGGCCGGCGGCGACGCCGTCTTTGCGGAACAGTACGTCGTCGACCTGCGGGGTGTCCGGGACCATCACAATGATGAACTCGGCTTCCTGCGCAACTTGCTGCGGGTTGGCCAGGGCCACCGCGCCAGCGTCGATCAGCGCTTGCGGCGCCTTGCCGTGGTGCTCGGAGAGGAACAGTTGGTGACCTGCTTTCTGCAGGTTGGCGGCCATGGGTTGACCCATGATGCCGGTGCCGATAAATCCGATTTTAGCCATGAAGAAATCCTCTGTTTAGATGGCGTTGTGGGTCTTCAACCAACCCAAACCCGCTTCGGTGGTGGTCAACGGCTTGTACTCACAGCCGACCCAACCCGTGTAGCCGATGCGGTCCAAATGTTCGAACAGGAAGCGGTAGTTGATCTCACCGGTGCCCGGCTCGTTGCGCCCAGGGTTGTCCGCCAGCTGGATGTGGTTGATCTCACCCAGGTGCGCGGCCATGGTGCGGGCCAGGTCGCCTTCCATGATTTGCATGTGATAGATGTCGTACTGCAGGAACAGGTTGTCGCTGCCCACCTGTTCGCGAATCGACAGGGCCTGCGCCGTGTTGTTCAGGTAGAAGCCTGGGATGTCGCGGGTGTTGATCGCTTCCATCACCAGCTTGATGCCCACGGCTTGCAGTTTTTCAGCGGCGTACTTGAGGTTGGCGACGAAGGTTTTTTCCAGGGTTTCGTCGTCAACACCTTGTGGCCGGATGCCCGCCAGGCAGTTGATCTGGGTATTGCCCAGCACCTGGGCGTAGGCGATAGCCAGCTTGACCCCGGCACGGAATTCTTCGACCCGGTCCGGGTGGCAGGCCAGGCCGCGTTCGCCCTTGGCCCAGTCACCGGCCGGCAGGTTGAACAGCACCTGGGTCAGGCCGTGGGCGTCGAGTTGCGCCTTGATTTCGGCAGAGCTGAATTCATAGGGGAACAGGTACTCGACGCCTTGGAAGCCAGCGTCGGCGGCCGCTTTGAAACGGGCAAGAAAGTCCTGTTCGGTAAACAGCATGGACAGGTTGGCGGCGAAACGCGGCATAAGGTTCTCCTTAATCGAGTAGGGAAATGGCAGTCGGCGCATCGTTGCCGACTAGTGCCAGATCTTCGAATTCGTTGACGGCGTTGATCTCGGTGCCCATGGAAATATTGGTCACGCGCTCCAGAATAATCTCAACGATCACCGGCACCTTGAATTCTTCGATCATTTCCTCGGCGCGACGCAGGGCCGGCGCGATCTGGCTTGGCTCGAACACGCGCAGGGCCTTGCAACCCAGGCCTTCGGCGACGGCCACGTGGTCTACGCCATAGCCATTGAGTTCCGGCGCATTGAGGTTGTCGAAGGACAGCTGCACGCAGTAGTCCATTTCAAACCCGCGCTGAGCCTGGCGGATCAGGCCGAGGTAGGAGTTGTTCACCACCACGTGGATGTACGGCAGCTTGAACTGTGCGCCCACGGCCAGTTCTTCGATCATGAACTGGAAGTCGTAGTCGCCGGACAGCGCCACCACTTTGCGGCTCGGGTCGGCCTTGACCACGCCGAGGGCGGCGGGAATGGTCCAACCCAACGGGCCGGCCTGGCCGCAGTTGATCCAGTGGCGTGGCTTGTACACGTGCAGGAACTGCGCGCCGGCAATCTGCGACAGGCCGATGGTGCTGACGTAGCAGGTGTCTTTGCCGAACACCTGGTTCATTTCTTCATACACCCGCTGTGGCTTGACCGGCACGTTGTCGAAGTGAGTCTTGCGGTGCAGGGTGGCTTTGCGTTGCTGGCAGTCATTGAGCCAGGCGCTGCGGTCCTTGAGTTTGCCGGCAGCTTTCCACTCGCGGGCCACTTCAATGAACATAGTCAGCGCGGAACCGGCGTCGGACACGATACCCAGGTCCGGGGTGAAGACGCGGCCAATCTGGGTCGGCTCGATGTCGACGTGGATGAATTTGCGGCCTTCGGTGTACACCTCGACCGAACCGGTGTGGCGGTTGGCCCAACGATTACCGATGCCCAGCACCACGTCCGACTTGAGCATCGTTGCGTTGCCATAACGGTGGGACGTCTGCAGGCCGACCATGCCAACCATCTGTGGGTGATCGTCCGGAATGGTGCCCCAGCCCATCAGGGTCGGGATCACCGGGATGCCAGTCAGTTCAGCGAATTCAACCAGCAACTCGCTGGCGTCGGCATTGATCACGCCGCCACCGCTCACCAGCAGTGGGCGCTCGGCCTGGTCCAGCAGCGCCAGGGCTTTTTCCACCTGCACGCGGGTGGCCAGGGGCTTGGCCAGGGGCAGCGGCTGGTAGGCGTCGATGTCGAATTCGATCTCGGCCATCTGCACGTCGAACGGCAGGTCGATCAACACCGGGCCTGGGCGGCCGGAGCGCATTTCATAGAAGGCTTTCTGGAAGGCGTACGGCACTTGGCCCGGTTCCAGGACGGTGGTTGCCCACTTGGTCACCGGCTTGACGATGCTGGTGATGTCCACGGCCTGGAAGTCTTCCTTGTGCATCCGGGCGCGGGGCGCTTGACCGGTGATGCACAGGATCGGGATCGAGTCGGCCGAGGCGCTGTACAGGCCGGTGACCATGTCAGTGCCCGCCGGGCCCGAAGTGCCGATGCACACGCCGATATTACCGGCCTTGGTGCGGGTGTAGCCCTCGGCCATGTGGGAGGCGCCTTCAACGTGGCGAGCAAGGACGTGATCGATGCCACCCACTTTCTGCAAGGCCGAATACAGCGGGTTGATTGCGGCGCCTGGGATACCGAAGGCGGTGTCCACACCTTCGCGACGCATCACCAGGACAGCGGCTTCGATTGCTCTCATTTTGCTCATGATATTGGTGCCTCTTGCGTTTTGTAATTGTATACAAGTTGTGTCTGGTCAAAGTGTATTCATGGCGAGCGGCGTAGGTCAATGCATTTTATAAACTGGCCTATGCGTTCGTCGGAACCGCTTTTTTCGACGTATGGAGCCTTTGTGCGAAAATATTGTATACAAAATTAAATGTCATTGTGTTCTATTTGTTTGATCGAGCATCTGATCATTCAGACCTCCACCGCTTTCCCAATAACAAAAGAAGGACGGCACCATGAGCGCTTTAACCTTGAAACTCGCGACCCAACTGGCCAGCCAGGCCCTCAGTGCAGGGCGCACCATTTCTGCTGCACCGCTGACCATCGCCGTGCTCGACAGCGGCGGCCACTTGATCACCCTGCAGCGGGAAGACGGTGCCAGCCTGCTGCGCCCGCAAATCGCCATCGGCAAGGCTTGGGGCGCGATAGCCCTGGGCAAGGGTTCACGCCTGCTGGCGCTGGACGCGCAGCAGCGACCGGCGTTTATCGCGGCGCTGAACAGCCTGGGGCAGGGCAGCGTCGTGCCCGCGCCGGGTGGCGTGTTGATTCGCAGTCATGAGGGCGTGGTGTTGGGGGCGATCGGGATCAGCGGGGATACGTCGGACATTGATGAGCAGTGTGCGATCACGGCGATCGAAGGGGTGGGGTTGATGGCGGATGCGGGGGTGTCGGCTTGACCTGATAGAGCGCTTGTGGCGAGGGGCTTGCTGTGGCGAGGGAGCTTGCTCCCGCTGGGCTGCGAAGCGGCCCCAAAAGCCGACTCCAGCTGCGCTGTCGAACGGGAGCAAGCTCCCTCGCCACAGCAAGCTCCTATGTCACAGGTTACTCGTCCGGCTCGCAGCCCTTGAGCACCAACCGAATAATCGTCTGCGCCGCCGCTTCATAATCCGCCTCATCCAACTTGGCCTTCCCGGTCACCGCCGAGATCTGCCAGTCAAAATCCGCATAGGTCTGCGTAGCCGCCCAGATACTGAACATCAAGTGGTTGGGGTCAATCGGCGCGATCAGGCCGCGATCTACCCAGTTCTGGATGCAGGCGATGTTGTGCTTGGCCTGGGCGTTCAGCTGTTCAACCTGATCCGCGCTGAGGTGCGGGGCGCCGTGCATGATTTCGCTGGCGAAGACTTTGGACGCAAACGGCAGGTCACGGGAGATGCGGATTTTCGAGCGGATGTAATTGCTCAGTACCACCGAGGGTTCGCCATCCGGATTGAACGGCGTGGAAGCGGCCAGGATCGGCTCGATAATGCTTTCGAGCACCTCGCGGTAGAGGTTGTCCTTGGACTTGAAGTAGTAATAGACGTTGGGCTTGGGCAGCCCGGCCTTGGCGGCGATGTCGCTGGTTTTGGTCGCGGCGAAGCCTTTGTCGGCAAACTCCTCGCTGGCCGCCCGCAGGATCTTTTCTTTGTTGCGCTCGCGAATGGTGCTCATAAACCTGGAGTTTCCTTGCCAAGACTGGCGGTTGCGCATGGTAGCACCGGCCATCCGCGAGCCTCAACAATCTGCCCGCAGGGCCTTGCGCCGCGCTATGCTCGCGTCATCCCACTCTTACGGAAGCCCGATTCATGGCAGGAAGCAGCTTGTTGGTGTTGATCGACGATATCGCCGCGGTCCTTGATGACGTTGCCCTGATGACCAAAATGGCGGCAAAGAAGACCGCCGGCGTGCTGGGTGATGATCTGGCGCTCAATGCCCAGCAAGTCTCCGGCGTGCGTGCGGAGCGGGAAATTCCCGTGGTATGGGCGGTGGCCAAGGGTTCGTTCGTCAACAAGTTGATCCTGGTGCCGGCCGCTTTGTTGATCAGTGCGTTCGCACCCTGGGCGGTGACGCCGTTGTTGATGCTCGGCGGTGCCTACCTGTGTTTCGAAGGGTTCGAGAAGCTGGCGCATAAATTCCTGCACAGCAAAGACGAAGAGCAGGCGCAACATGCGCAGTTGGTCGAAGCGGTTGCGGACCCGGCAACCGACCTGGTGGCCTTCGAAAAGGACAAGATCAAAGGTGCTATCCGTACCGACTTCATCCTCTCCGCTGAAATCATCGCCATTACCCTCGGCACCGTGGCCGATGCGCCCTTGATGCAACAGGTGATCGTGCTGTCCGGTATTGCGATTGTCATGACCGTGGGCGTGTATGGCTTGGTGGCCGGTATCGTCAAGCTGGACGACCTGGGTCTGTGGCTCACCCAGAAGCCTGGCCAGGCGGCACGCAGCATTGGCGGCGCCATCCTGCGCGCGGCGCCGTACATGATGAAGAGCCTTTCGGTGATTGGGACCGCAGCGATGTTCCTGGTCGGTGGTGGGATTCTCACCCATGGCGTGCCGGTGGTGCATCACTGGATCGAGACGGTCAGCCAAGGTGCAGGCGCGTTGGCGTGGTTGGTGCCGGTGCTGCTCAATGGGGTGGCGGGGATCATTGCCGGGGCCGTGGTGCTGGCGCTGGTCAGC
This sequence comes from Pseudomonas sp. IPO3749, assembly GCF_013386605.1. Taxonomy (NCBI): domain Bacteria; kingdom Pseudomonadati; phylum Pseudomonadota; class Gammaproteobacteria; order Pseudomonadales; family Pseudomonadaceae; genus Pseudomonas; species Pseudomonas sp. IPO3749. Next base: position 72,011 of record NZ_JACARN010000036.1, read on the forward strand.
GGTGTGGGCAAGCTCTGGAAAACGGCGAAGGCTTGATCGCGCGGCAATAAAAAGGCCATTCAATCGAATGGCCTTCTTTGTGGGCGTTTACTCGGCAATCTGCAACTTGCGCGACTCCGTGTAGATGTACCGCACCTTCTCGTACTCGAACGGCGAGTTCATCTGACCATAGCGGAAGCTGGTCTGGTAACGCTTGTCCACCGCACGCAACGCCCAGACTTCCGGGTGGTTGGAACTGACTTCGGCCACGTTGAGGAAGTTGATCTGGTTCTCGGCTGTGTAGTCGACCAGCAAGCCGCCGGTGTCGCGCAGGTTCGACGGGCCAAAGATCGGCAGCACCAAGTACGCGCCGCCGGGCACGCCGTAGAAGCCCAGGGTCTGGCCAAAGTCTTCGCTCTGGCGGGGCAGGCCCATGGCGGTGGCCGGGTCCCACAGGCCGGCGATGCCGATAGTGGTGTTGACCAGCAGGCGGCCAGTGGTTTCCAGGGAACGATGGCCCTTGAGTTGCAGCAGGCTGTTCAACAGGTTGGGCACATCGCCCAGGTTGTTGAAGAAGTTACTGACGCCGGTACGCAGGAAACTCGGGGTGACGTAACGGTAACCGTCGACCACCGGCAGGAACACCCACTGATCGAAGCGGTAGTTGAAGTGGTAGACGCGACGGTTCCACGACTCCAGCGGGTCGTACACGTTGAGTGCGGTGAGCGACGACCGTTCGAACTCGCGCTGGTCCAGGCCCGGGTTGAACTTGAGCTTGGTCAGCGGTTCCTTGAAGCCATCGGAATCGACCTTGACTGGCTCGTGGGCCTTGCTGTTGTCGGCATTGGCCACGCCTGCGCACATCAAGGCGGCAAGCAGCAGAAGATATTTAGCCACGGAAGAACTCCAGCATGGCGTCGGCGTTGACGCGGTAATTGAGGTTGCCGCAGTGGCCGCCCAGCGGGTAGACGGTCAAGCGATCGCCGAAGGTTTTACGCAGGAAACCGAGGTCGCCAGGGCCGAGGATCACATCGTCGGCGTTGTGCATCACGGCGATTTTCGGGCTGGTGTGCAGGTAGTCCTTGAGGGCATACAGGCTGACCTGGTCAACCAGTTGCAACAGGCTGCCGCCGTCGGAGCGGGCGCGCCACATCGGAATAACCTGCTCGGTGAGGTAGCAGTCGAAGTCGCACTGCAGCGCACGCTTGAGGAATGGCGTGAGGCTGGTGCTTTCGGTGATCGGGTATTTGGGCGGGATGATCAGGCCGCGGCGGTTGATCAGGTCCGAGGTGAAGGCGATGTCGGCCGCCGAGAAGCGGAACGAAGTGCCGATCAGCATGGCCATCTGTTCGTTGGTCAGGTGCTGCTTGGATTGCTGGAAGTCGTAGAGCAGGGCGTCGTTCAGGTCGATATAGCCCTTTTGCTGGAAGTAGCGAGTCAGCTTGTTCAGCACCAACTCATAGAAGGTGGTGGTGTTGTTGATGCCTTTCACCTCGGTCTGCACCAGCTTGTCGAGGTTGGTGATCGAGGTGTACAGGTTGACCGGCGGGTTCAGCAGCAAGACTTTCTTGAAGTTGAAGCTGCGGCGCGTCTCGTCGAGCTTGCTGACGAACGCCGCATCCAGGGCGCCGAGGCTGTAGCCGGTGAGGTAGAAGTCGGTCACTGGCAGCGAAGCGTTCTGCGCGCGCACGGCTTGCATCACGCGGTACATGTCTTCGGCATCTTCCTGGGTGATCCCCGGCGTGGCGAAGCGCGAGGCGGCGCTGATGAAGTCGAAGCTGGTGGGCGACGACAGTTGCACCACGTGGTAGCCGGCCTGGTAATACAGCTTTTTCAGGTATTCGTTGATGCTGCTGTCAAAGCGCGCACCGGTGCCCGCGATGAGGAAGATCAGCGGCGCGGCGCGATCCTGCTTGGCGATGCGGTAGGTGAGTTTCTTCACCGCCCAGAAGTTGTCCGGCAGGCTGAATTCACGCTCGGGGCGCATGTTCAGGGTGTAATCGGACTGGTTGATCTCGTCATCGCTCGGCAATTTGGGCCGAAGGTCAGGCGGGGTAGTGGCGATGGTGGCTTCAAACGGGTTGGTCAAAGGGTAGCCATAGCTGGCTTGGTCAATGTCGACGGCCAGTGCTGACGCACTCAGAAAAAGGCTGCCCAGCAGGGCAGCACAGCGCAAGGAACGGAGCATGACTTAATCCCTAGGAGGAAACGTGCTTGATGAAGTTCGCAGGCTATGACCGCCGTCCTATCGCCGAAGTGCCATCACGCGGCACGAAATGTCGGAAAATAACGTCGGAATCGGGGTAATAGTAGCCAGACGATACACTTTGACACGTGTAGGTAAACATTAATTGTGTGTATGCACCTTGCTAACGCCCACTGGCGCATTAAGCTGAGCGCCGTTTTTGCCTATCGGAGTGCCTCATGTCCCGTCGTTTGCCGTTGATTCTGCTGCTTATTGCCCTGCCGCTGTGGCTGGCCGCCAGTTATGGCGCGCGCTATGGCTTTATGGAAGATGGCCAGTGGGTGGGCATCTGCGCGGATGAGGCCAGCCGCTGGGAATGCCAGTTGCGCTCGAACCTGGGCTTGATGATCCACTTCAAGGTGCTGGGCTGGGCGGCGTTGATCACGTCGGTGCTGGCGTTTTTCGTGCCGGGACGGGCGGGG